>JAHFOZ010000226.1 GCA_023261405.1 Planctomycetota bacterium | reverse complement strand
CGGATCGCGTCGTTCGGGGCGTGCAGCGAGAGCGCGAGGTTGGGCGTCACGTTCTGCTTCACGAGCTCCGGCAGCTGCCCGAGCACGCCGACCGTGGAGAGGGTGATCCGGTTGTACCCGATCCCCATGCCCCACGAGGCCTTCATGATCCTGAGCGCCTTCACCAGGTTCTTCGCGTTCAGGAGCGGCTCGCCGATGCCCATGATGACGACGTTCGAGAGCCGCTCCTCGGCGGGCAGCGAGCGGATCACGTGGAGGACCTGTTCCACGATCTCCCCCGCCGTGAGGTTGCGCTTGAGTCCGTTGAGCCCGCTGGCGCAGAACACGCACTTCACCGGGCAGCCCACCTGGGTGGAGACGCAGACCGTCCGGCGCCCCCCCTCCGGGATGAGGACCGTCTCGATGACGTCCCCGTCCTCCAGCTCCACGAGGAGCTTCAGGGTGCCGTCCGGGGCGGGATGCCGGTGGGCCACGCGGGTGCGCGTGAGGCGGAAGCACTTCGCCAGCTCCGCGCGGAGCTCGAGCGAGAGGTCGGTCATCTGGTCGAACGACTCCGCCCGGCGCCGGTGGAGCCAGAGGAGGATGGGCCGGGCGCGCCACGTCTCGACCCCAAGGGCGGCAAGCTGCGCCTCGAACTCCTGGAGGCTGAACTCCGTGAGGGCTTCCGTCACGCCGCGGATTATACCGGACGACCCTGCGCCCGCTAAGGCCTATTGCCTCGCCCTATGCCTGTTGCCTTTTGCCTATGGCCTCGCCTACAGGCACTGCATGCAGGGGACCTTGCCGCGCCGCGCCACTTCCTTCTTCGTGTAGTACTTCTGCTTGCGGTCCTCGGGGATGAGCTGCGCGAACGGGCAGGTGGGCGAATGGAAGTGCGAGGCCTGGTCGGCCGTCACGAACGAGGGCGCCTTGCTCAGGACGCGGTCCACGAGGCCCTGCGTCTCCTCGAGCGAGAGCTTCTCGTTGTACGCCATCTCGATCACCTCGAGCTGCGTGTCGGGGTCCTTGATCTCCTCGAGCGCCCGGGCCTGCCCCTCGCTGATCATCCCCGCCCGGAGCGCCTCGAGCACGGGGATCGAGAGATCGAGCAGGCTGCGCGCGTGGCGCAGGTCGTCCACCTTGAGGCCCATGACGCCGGCCAGCTCCGTCTCCTCGATCCGGGGGTACTTCCGGTGGATCCGGTCGAACATCTCGACCATGTCGATCGACGAGAGCGCCTCCCGGTGCAGGTTCTCCAGGGTGCTCACCTCCATCATCTGCCGCGGGTTGAGCTCGCGCACGATGGCGGGGATGAACTTGAATCCCAGGTCCCGGGCCGCCTTGAGCCGGCGCTGGCCCGCCACGAGGGTGAACCCGTCGCCCCGGCGGTTCACGATGATGGGGACGATCACGCCGTACTGCTCGACGGACTTCTTCAGGTCCTCGTGGGGCTCCTCGAGGATGTGCTCGCGCGGCTGGAAGGGGTTCGGGGCCACCCGGTCCACCCCGATGTACATGAGGCGGTCTTCCTTCCGCTTGCTTCCGAAGAAGCGTCGGACGCCCGCCGTGAAGTTTTTCCAGAAGCCGCCGCCGCCGCAGTGGGCGCAGAGGTGATGCGTCTCGGACATGTTGCCCCCCTCTCTGTCTATGGATGTATCGGCCCCCCGCCGAATTTGCTGCAGCCCGAATTCGGCTCTGTTACGATGGGCCGCCATGAGGATGCTCGCTGTTTTCGCCCTGGCCCTCGCCTCCTGCGCGGGCTCCGATGTCCGGCAGGACATCCTTCGCAGCCTCGAGAAGGGCCTCGTGGCCGCCCCCGAGCCGAACGCCTCCGAGGCGGGCGCCGCGATCCTCCGCGCCGGCGGGAACGCCGTGGACGCCGCGATCGCCCTCCAGTTCGCGCTCGCCGTCACCTTCCCCAACGCGGGCAACCTGGGAGGCGGCGGCTTCATGCTCGTCCACACGAAGGACGGCGAGACCTCGTTCGACTACCGCGAGACCGCCCCCGCCGCGGCCCACCGCGACCTCTTCCTCGACGCGAAGGGCGACGTCATCCCCGGGATGAGCCTGGACACGGCGAAGGCCGCAGGGGTCCCCGGAACCGTGGCCGGCATGGCACTCGCCCACAAGCGCTTCGGATCCCTCCCGTGGGAGCGGCTCCTCGAGCCCGCGATCCGGCTCGCGGAGGAGGGCTGGACCCTCGACGCCTGGAGCGCCCGCAGCTTCGCGTCCCAGCGGCGCAACAACTCCGCGGACTACCTGACGGGAAAGGCCGGCGAGAGATTCGTCCAGAAGGAGCTCGCCGCCACCCTCCGCCGCATCGCGGAGAAGGGCCGCGACGGCTTCTACGCGGGCGAGACCGCGCGCCTGATCGTCGAGGAAATGAAGCGGAGCGGCGGGATCATCGCCCTCAGAGACCTGGCCCGCTACGAGGCGAAAGAGCGGAAGCCCGTGGAGGGCAGCTACCGGGGCCACCGGGTAGTTTCAATGGCGCCCCCTTCATCAGGCGGCATCGCCCTCCTCCAGCTCCTCAACATGCTGGAGCGCCACGACCCCCCCCTTCTGGGATTCCACTCGGCGGAACACCTCCACCTCGTGGCCGAGATCGAGAAGCGCGTCTTCGCGGACCGCTCCGAATACCTGGGGGACCCGGACCTGTATCCGGTCCCCGTGGCCCGGCTCACGTCCAAGGAGTACGCGGCCGAGCGCGCGAAACCCATCTCGCCGGCGAAGAAGACCGCCCCGGGCGACGTCACCCACGGCGCCCTGCCACGCGAGAAGGAGGAGACCACCCACTTCTCCGTTGTGGACAGGTGGGGGAACGCCGTGTCGAACACCACCACCCTCAACGGCAGCTACGGCTGCGGGATCTTCGTCCGCGGCGCGGGCTTCCTGCTGAACAACGAGATGGACGACTTCTCCGCCAAGCCCGGCGTCCCGAACATGTTCGGCGTCATCGGCCGGGAGGCGAACGCCATCGCCCCCGGGAAGCGGATGCTCTCCTCGATGTGCCCCACGTTCGTGTTCAAGGAGGGAAAGCTCTGGCTCGTGCTCGGCACGCCCGGCGGGCCCACCATCTTCACCACCGTCTTCCAGGTGATCGTGAACCGCGTCGACTTCGGCAAGACGCTCGCCGAGGCGGTGGCCGCCCCGCGCTTCCACCACCAGTGGCCGCCCCTGGGGAAGGACGCTGACCCGATCTCGTTCGAGAAGCCGCCCGCCGACGCCGTGAAGGCCGCGCTCGAGAAACTGGGCTACGCGGTGCACGTCCGCGGCCGCATCGGCGACGTGCACGCGATCGAGATCGTGCGGGCGGTGGGATTCCATGGCGAGCGCGCCGTGGTCCCCGTGGGCGCCTGCGACCCGCGCGGCATGGGCCGCACGGCGTCGGAGTAGCGCCCATTAAGTCCAAGTGGATACGCGAGCATGATTCCAACCACAAAGGCACCAAGACGTACAAGAGGGTCCTTGGTGTCTTTGTGTCTTGGTGGTTTTTCCGGCGCTCCCGTGCGGCTCAGAACCCCGGGAAGGCCTTGAGCGCGGTCTTGGGCTCGTCGAAGGTGCCGGAGACGTCCACGCCCATGAAGCCGCCCGTGAGGAAATTGAGGACGGAGCCGACCCAGTTCGTGAGGAAGAAGTCGATCCCGAGCAGCCGACCCGACTGCGGTTTCAGCACGAAGTGCACCTCGCCGTTGAAGTTGAGGCGCCCCTTCCCCACGATGCTCACGCTCTCGCTCGTGAAGGCCAGGCGCTTCACGTCGAACTTCTCCTTGTGGATGTCGAAGTCGATCGCCCCCGCCTCGAACGCCGCCTTCGCCTTGAAGAGGTCCTGCGGGTTCAGCTGGAAGAGGCTCACGAAGAGGGGGATGTCCCAGAGCTGCGCGTCCCGGATCTTGAGCTGCCCCTTCCCGGTGATCGATGGCAGGTCCCCCGCCCGCCCCGCCAGGTCGGAGATCTCGAGGGAGGCCTTCCCCTCCAGCGCCTTCCCGGCGTAGGCCTGCGTGTCCCGTGCAATCTGCGCGATGTCCAGACGGTCGATCGTGAACCCGCCCCGGAAATCGTGGCTCGTCGTGTCCACCGAGAAGTCGCCCGCCACGAGCCCCCCGTAGGCCTGCGCCTTGACGTTCGTGAACGACACCTTCGAGTCCACCACCGTCAGGCTCGCCGTGAGTTCGGTGAGCCGCTTCCCCCACACCTTGGCGTGGGAGAAGCTCAGGGGCCCCATCAGGAACGCCTTCTCCCCGAACGTCCCCGTGAGCCAGACGTTCCCCTCGAGCTCCTCGAAGCGCGGCTGGACGTCCACCATCCCCTTGGAAAGCGCTACGCTGAGGGTGACCAGCCGGTCCCCGTCCTTCTTCATCGTGATCGTGGAGCTGAAGTTCACCTGCCCCGTGAGCTTCAACTGCTTGAGGAAATCCCCCACGCTCTTCGGCAGCGCATCCTTGACCTTGTCGTCGAGGTCCAGCCCCACAACGTCGAGTTCCTCGAGCGTCGTCGCATCGTCGGTGGACGTCCCGTGGAGCTTCACCCTCGCCCCCTTCGGCAACAGCCCCGTCAGGTGCCTCATCCGCACGATCCCGGGATCGATCTCGATCTCCCCCTCGATCCCCGATACCGGGACCGGGACCTCCCGGTACATCGCCGTGTTTCCGAGCGCCCGCGCGCGCCCGGAGTGCACGACCTCCCTGCCCTTCTCCTTCAGGATCCTCCAGCGCACGTCCATCGCCCCGCCCGGCAAGAACCGGTCCCAGATCTCGCGCTCGCGCTCGGCCAACGCCGCCTTCAGCCTCGCATCCAGCGGGAGCTTTCGCGCTTCGATCGAGAGGTCCACCGCCGCGTCGGTCGTCACCTCCGAGATCGTCCCCGTGATCTCAAGGGTCGACTCACCGTCGCGCGCGACGAGCCGCTTCACCCGGACGTCGTCCCCGTCCAGGTGGACTTCGCCCTCGATGTTGCGCAGCTCGTAGGGGAAGTTCGCGTAGCAGGCCGTCCCCCCGCTGAACGTGAGGTCCAGCGGGATGCGCTCCGGCGCCGACCCCTCCGCGTGCTCCACCCGGCCGCGCGCGCGGACCTTCCCGGAGGGCTTGAAGAGGTCCCACACCTTCTGCGACGCGGGCTTGAGCGCCGCGCGCAGGTCGCCGTCCAGGGGCATGTCGTCGATCTCGATCCGGAACCGGAAGGCGGCCCCCGCGGGATACCCATCCGCGGAGCCGTCGAACCGCACCACCGCAGGGCCGTGCCGCCCCTCAAGATGCTTCACGCGGAACCCCTTCGGGCCGAACTCCAGTTCCCCCTTCGTCCCCGTGAGCGCGTAGGGGAAGTTCCGGTAGAGGAACGCGAGGTCCCTCGCCACCACCGTGACCGCGAAGTCCTCGTCGCTCCCGAAGCGCAGCCGGAGGTCCGAGAGCCCCTCGGGACGGTAACGCTCCATCGCCGCCCGCGCGTCGCCCGCCAGCCGCTCCCGCAGCGCGGGCGTGAAGCGGAACCCCGCGCACTGCAGGGCCAGCGTCCAGACCCCCGATTCGAGGTCCACCTCTCCTGAAACCGTCCAGGTCCCCAACAGCTCGCTCCCGAACCGCCCCGAGATGTGGCAGCGGTAGCCGGAGATCGGCACCAGGGCGGCCTCGTAGATCGTCACGGGGAACGCGGTCTCCCCCAGGATCGCCGGGAAGGAGGCCTGGAGCGTCCCGCCCCGGAGGAGGATGCGCGGCATCTTCCGCGGATCGGGGAAGACCTCGCGGATCGACTTCTTCGGGCCCTCCTGCGTGCGGAGGTCCTCGAGGACCTTCTCCGACAAGTCGAGCCGCGCGCCCTCGATCAGCACCTCCTCGGCCGTGGCGTCCGAAAGGCCGCGGAGGCGGATGTCCACCCGCGCCGCCTTGAGCGGGAACTTCGCGAGCGAGACCCCGTCGAGCGCCACGCGGCCGTCCACCGACGCGCGCAACGCCTCCCATCGGACGCCATCCCCCGCCTGGCTCCGGAGTTCGTGGGCCACGACGCGGGAGAGGTTCTCGCTCCTCGTGAGCAACCACGCATCCGCCCCCGCGAAGAGGATCACGATCCCCAGCATCCAGGAGAACCCCGCGGCTTTGCCCATCGGTCTCCGCATTATACAGCAATGCCTATTGCCAGCGGCCTTCCGGCGGCTTTAGAATCCCGCCGTGATCGTCGAATCCGTCCCCAATTTCAGCGAAGGACGGCGCCCGGAGGTTTGCGAAAAGATCCGCGCCGCCGCGGCCGGGGTCGCGGGGGTCCGGGTCCTCGACCTCCAGAAGGACCCCTCCCACAACCGCTCGGTGCTCACCTTCATCGGCCCCCCTGACGCCGTGGGGGAGGCGGCCTTCGCCGCGGCCCGCAGCGCGGTGGAACTGATCGACCTCAGGGTCCACCAGGGCGGGCACCCTCGCATGGGCGCGCTCGATGTCCTCCCCTTCGTCCCGCTCCGCGGGGCCGCGATGCCGGACTGCACGGCGCTGGCGACCCGGGTGGGCCGCCGCCTGGGCGACGAACTGGGCCTCCCGGTCTTCCTCTACGAGGCCGCCGCCACGCGTCCCGACCGGAGGAACCTGGCGGACATCCGGAAGCCGCAGTTCGAGGGCCTTCGCGACCTGATCGGGAAGGACCCGGACCGCGTGCCGGACTTCGGCCCCCGCCGCATCCATCCCACGGCCGGCTGCGCCGCCGTCGGGGCGCGGATGCCCCTCATCGCCTACAACGTCGACCTCGAGACGCAGGACCTGGCGGTCGCGAAGAAGATCGCGAAGCGGATCCGGGAGCGGGACGGCGGCCTGCCGGGGATCAAGGCGCTGGGCCTCTTCATCGCGGAGCGGAACTGCGCGGAGGTGTCGATCAACGTCTGCGACTTTGCCCGCACGGACCTCCTGGGCGTCTTCACGGCCGTGGAGCGCGAAGCCACCGCGCTGGGCGCGCGGGTCCGCTCCAGCGAGATCGTGGGGCTCGTCCCGCAGGCGGCTCTCCCTCCCGACCCGGCGCGCGCGCTCCGCCTCGATGGGTTTTCGTCCGCCCAGGTGCTGGAGAGTCATCTTTGACGAGCCGCCCAAACTCCTTGCGTGAACGCCCGTATATTCCTCCAATCCGGGAGTACAATCCTGGCAGGTGACGCCGGAGGCCGGATCCGGTGAGGCCAGGCGCACACCGGGATACGGACCTTCGTCGAGACAGCAGATGACCGGCGACACGGGATCCACGCGGCCCACGCGCAGGGTCGCCCGCACGTCCGATTCGATGGCGCCGACGCGGATCATCGTCCCCCCGAAGACTCCGGGGACCTCGCGCCGCTTCGCGCCCTCCTCTCCCCCGCCGCCGCCCCGCCGCGGCTGGCTGACCGTCGTCCTCGCCGGCGCGGGGGCGTTCGTGACCGTGGTCGTCCTCGTCCTCTTCCTCCTGCCGAAGAAGGCCCCCGGCCCGGGGAATTCCCAGGCCCGGATCGACCCGCCCGTTGCCGCGGAGACTCCCTCCTCCGCGCGTTCGGAGGCCGGCGGAACGGAGGGCACGCCGAAGCCCTCCGAGCCCCCGAAGGAGGCGGGCAGGCCGCCCGAGCCCCCGCCGAAGCCCCCGGACCCCCCGAAGGAGACGCCCAAGCCGCCCGAGCCTCCCCCGCCCCCTCCGAAACCCCAGGTGAAGCCGCCCGCCGCCGAGGACATCACGGCCTTCCAGCAGCGGATGGCAGAGCTGAAGGCGGCCGGACGGAAGCGGCTCGAGGATAAGCGCGAGGAGGCGGCGGAGGATCTGAAGGAGACGAAGGCGAGGATCGAGTCGCGCCGCAAGCGGTTCGGGTCCCGCCCCGTGACCCTGGTGGCGCGCTCCGGGGAGAAGCACGTAAACGTGCTCATCCAGAACTTCACGATGCACGACGCGGAGATCCTTTCCGGGGGCGCCTCGCGGAGGATCCCCTGGGACTTTCTGGAGCCGGCCTCGATCGTCCTGGCGGCGGAGATGCTCTTCGACCCCGCGGTGGCGGCCCAGCAGTTCGAGGGCGGCAAGTTCTTCATCGCGCGCCGGATGTGGAAGGAGGCGCAGGGGGCCTTCGAGAAGGCGGCGAAGCTGGGGGACGGATTCGAGGAGAAGGTGGTGGAGATCCGCGACGTCCTCGAGCGCGTCGCCTCGGGCCAGGGGCTCTTCCGCGGCCAGGCCCGCCGCACCGCCAGCGACTGGCTCATGCTCACCTACGATTTCCGGGCCGCCGGCCAGCTGGAGGACTGGGGCGCGGGGCTCGTCCACACCGAGGGCGGCGCCGTGCTGGAGGCGAAGGGCCGCACGCCCGTGGCGCTTCTGGGCGGCGACCCCGAGCAGCCCGTGTCGTTCGTGGAGGAGATCGATCTCACGATGACGGTCACGCCGGACGAGGGCGGGCTCACCCTGAAGCTCTTCTCCGGGGCGGAAGGCGGCTACGAGATGGAGATGGGACCTGCGGGCTCCGCC
>JAHFOZ010000225.1 GCA_023261405.1 Planctomycetota bacterium | reverse complement strand
GCCCAGCAGCGTCCCGCGGCGCCGCCGCTCGCCGAAGAGAAGGAACGCATCGTCACCGGCTTGGCCCTCACCTTCGAGAGCGCCTCGGGCCGCGACGTGCGCGACGCCCGCATGGCCGCCCTCTACGTCCCTGCCGGCAGCGCCCCCAGCCCCTTCCTCGCGCCCGGCCCCTTCAAGGCCGTCTTCGAAGGGTTCGTCAGCGTGGATCTCGGCACCGAGTGCGTGTTCAGCGCCGAGGGCTCCGGCGCCCTCTCCATCACCATCAGCGCGAAGCCCGCGCTCGAGGCCCGGGGCCCCGACCTCTCGAAAGCCGAGGGGAAACCCGTCATGCTCAAGAAGGGCCGGAACCGCTTCGTGGCGACCTTCGAGAGCCCTGAGAAAGGCAACGCCGCGCTCCGCGTCTTCTGGTCCTCCACCGACTTCGCCCGCGAGCCGATCTCCCCCCGCGATCTGAGCACCGATGCGAACGCCGCGCCCGTCCGTTCGCAGCGGAGGGTGCGCGAGGGCCGCGAACTCGTGGCCGCCCGGCGCTGCCTGAAGTGCCACGCGCACGAGGCCAGGGGCATGCCCGAACTTGAGATGGACGCCCCCTCGCTCGCGGATGCCGGCGCGCGGCTCCGTCGGCCCTGGGTGGTGCAGTGGATCCTGAACCCCCGAAGGCTCCGCCCCGAGGCCACGATGCCGCAGGTGCCCGGCCTCACGGGCCAGGATGCCGCCGACATCGCGACCTGGCTCGCCACGCTCGGCACGCCCGGGCAGGACGGGCCGGCCGACCCGAGGAAAGCACAGGCGGGCGGCCAGCTGTTCTCGCAGTTGCGATGCGTGGGCTGCCACACCCTCCCGGACAAGGACCCCGCGCCCGAGCGAATCCCCCTCCGGCTCGTCCGGGAGAAGTGGCAGCCGGCAGCCCTCGCCGCCTTTCTCAAGAAGCCCGACCGGCACTACGCGTGGATCGAGATGCCGACCTTCGGGCTGAGCGACGACGAGGCCGACAAGCTCGCCGCCTTCCTCCTCTCCCGCGGGAGGGAGATGCCGGACGGCCCCGTGCAGGGGGATGCCGCAAGAGGCCGCGCCAGGGTCGAATCGGCGGGCTGCCTCAACTGCCATGTCCTGCCGCTCACCAACGCCTTCAGGGCGGTGTCCTTCAGAGAAATCCCCGCGGACGGATGGACCCGCGGCTGCCTTTCCGAGGCGGCGGACGCGAAGGGGCCGCGCCACTCGCTCACCGAGGGGGAGCGCGCCGCCATCCGCGCCTTCGCTGCCACCGATCTCTCCGCGCTCTCGCGCGACGCGGCGCCCGAGTTTGCCGCCCGACAGATCCGGGCCCTCCGCTGCGCCGCCTGCCACAAGCGGGACGACCGGCAGGACCTCTGGGGCGATGTGGCCGACGAGGCAAAGGATCTCCTTCCCCCGAAAAAGGTCGACGAGAACGCGGAATTCGCCGAGCAGGCCCCCACCGAACCCGTGATCCCTTCGCTGACTTGGACCGGCGAGAAGCTGAAGCCGGAGTGGACCGCGGCCTTTCTCGCCGGCGAGGTGAAGGAACGGCCCCGCCCCTACCTCAACTTCATCCGCATGCCCGCCTTTCCCGCGCGCGCGAAGGGGCTGGCCCAGGGCCTCACCCTCGAGCATGGCTGTCCTCCCGCAAGCGCGCCCGAGTCGGCCCCGGACGCCGCCCTGGCGGAGGTCGGCCGGAAGCTCTCGGGCCCCGATGGCGGCCTGGACTGCCTCTCCTGCCACGGGATCGGGGAGAAGAAGGCCACCAAGGTCTTCGAGGCTCCCGCACCCAACTTCAAGCTCGCACGCTCGCGCCTCCGGCGGGATTACTTCCTCCGCTGGCTGGCGGAGCCCCTCCGCCTGGAGCCCGGCACCAAGATGCCGCAGTTCTTCCAGCAGGGGAAAACGCAACTCACCGAGATCCTCGACGGCGACGCCGCGAAGCAGATGGACGCCCTCTGGCAATACCTCATGGAAGGCGAGAAGATCCGCCCGCCCGGCGAATGACGACGCCCGACGCGCCGGAGCTCGCCCGCCTGGGCGAGGTCTACTGGGAGATGGTGCTGAGCCACACCCCCACCTTCGCCACCTACCTGGGAGACTTCCGCTTCAACGACCGCCTGAACGACATCTCCGACGCCGGTCGAGCGAGGTGGCGGACCGGCGCGCAAGCGCTCCTCGAACGGCTCGCGGCGATCCGCCGCGAGTCCCTCTCCGAATCCGACCGCGTCACCGCCGACATCTTGAAGCTCCAGCTCGATCAGTCCCTCGAGGAGCAGGCCCACAAGTTCTTCCAGTGGGACGTCGACCAGATGAACGGCCCGCAGGTCGATTTCCCCCAGCTTCTCAACTTCCACCCGCACGACGACGAGGCGGGCCTGACCTCCCGCTTCCGCGCCTTCCCCGCCTACATCGACCAGTACCTGGCCAACCTCCGCGCGGGCCTCGCCGAGGGTCGCATCGCCATGCGGATCGCGGCCGAGCGCGTCATCGGACAGCTCAAGGCGCTCCTCGATACGCCGCCGGAGAGGTCCCCTTTCGCCGTAAGCCCCGCGCTTCTCCCCGGCATCCGGGACTCCGTCTATCCCGCCTACCGGAGGATGCTGGAGTTCCTGGAGCGGGACTACCTGCCGCGCGCGCGCACCGAGGACGTGGGACTCTGGGCCCTGCCGGGAGGCGACGAGGCCTACCGATTCCGCATCCGGCTGCACACCACCACGGACCTCGAGGCGCAGGAGATCCACAGGATCGGGATGGAGGAACTCGGCTCGATCCAGGAGGAGATGCGGCGCATCGCCGGCCCCGACCTCAAGGGCTTCCTGGAGAAGCTCAAAGCCGACCCGAAGAGCTTCTTCGCCTCGCGCGAGGAGCTGCTCGAGACGGCCCGCCGGGACCTCGAGCGCTGCACGGCGGCGCTCCCGAAGTGGTTCAAGCGGCTCCCCCGAACCCTGTGCGAGGTGAAGGCCATCGAGGACTACCGGGAGAAGGACTGCGTCGCGGCCTTCTACTACCCGCCCGACGAGAAGCTCACCCGGAAGGGGATCTACTACGCGAACACGTACGAGGCGGGCTCGCGGCCCCGCTTCAACCTGCGCGCGCTCACGGTCCACGAGGCGGTCCCGGGCCACCACCTGCAGATCGCCCTGGCCATGGAGATCGAGGGCCTCCCCCGCTTCCGGCGGCAGTCCAGCTTCACGGCCTACATCGAGGGCTGGGGGCTCTACTCCGAGCGGCTTGCCGACGAGATGGGCCTCTACGAGGACGAACTCCAGCGCTTCGGCATGCTGACCTACCAGGCGTGGCGCGCCTGCCGTCTCGTCGTGGACACGGGCATCCACGCCCTCCGCTGGACCCGCCGCCGGGCGATCGATTTCTTCATGGAGAACGTGGCGCTCACCGAGACCGAGGTGCTGAACGAGGTGGACCGCTACATCATCTGGCCGGGCCAGGCCCTCGCGTACATGATCGGCAAACGGGAGATCCTCGCCCTCCGCGAAGAGGCCCGCGCGTCGATGGGCCCCCGCTTCGACACCCGCGACTTCCACGACCTCGTGCTCCGCAACGGCGCCATCCCCCTCTCCACCCTGCGCGCACTGGTCACCGCCTGGTCCCGGGCGCGTTAACGAATCTGCGCCGCGATTTCGTTAGCAGCCCTGCTTCACAAATCCCCTGCGCGATTCAGGGCTCGGCGTGTATAGTCAGTCAACTATGGCCGACCCTGCCAAATTCGAGGACTTGGCGCTCCACCAGGGGATCATCACCCCCGATCAGCTCGAAGAATGCCGCCGGATCCGCGACCAGGCCTTCGCGATGGGCCGCCCCCTCGACCTCGAGGAGGTTCTCCTCCGGCAGGGCTACGTCACCGCGGGCCAGGCGTCCATCCTCCACGCCGCGTCGGGGCGCGGGCAGGCCAACGCGATCGAGGGATTCCAGCTCCTGTCCAAGGTCGGACAGGGGGGCATGGGCGCCGTCTACAAGGCCCGCCAGACCTCCATGGACCGCATCGTCGCGCTCAAGGTCCTCCTGCCGAAGCACGTCAAGGGGAAGGACGGCGTGGAGCGCTTCATCCGGGAGGCGCGCACCCTCGCCAAGCTCAACCACCTGAACATCGTCCGGGGGATCGATGCCGGCGTCTCGAATGGGATCTACTACTTCGTCATGGAGTTCGTGGATGGAGACCCGGTCAGCCGCCGCCTCCGCCTCGAGAAGACGCTGCCGTGGAAGGAGGCCCTCTCGATCGTGCGGCAGACCGCCGCCGCCCTCGAGCACGCCGCCCACCACGGGCTGATCCACCGCGACGTCAAGCCGGCCAACATCATCTTGATGCCCGACGGCACCGCGAAGCTCGCGGACCTGGGCATGGCGAGACTCACCTCCCACGACGACCTGGACCGGACCGCCCCCGGCCAGATCATGGGGACTCCGCTCTACATGTCTCCGGAGCAGGCGCGCGGCGAGGACCTGGACATCCGGACCGACCTGTACTCGCTCGGCATCACGTTCTATGAGATGCTCGCGGGCCGCCCTCCCTACCAGGGCGCCACCCCCGTCGAGGTGCTCAACAAGCACCTCCTCGAGACGGTTCCCTTCGACTTCCCCGAGCTTCCCCCCGAGATCTCGGAGCTGGGGAAACGGCTCACGGAGAAGGACCGGGCGAGGCGCCTCGCGTCCCCCGGCGAACTCATTTCCTCCATCGAGCGGATCGAGCACCCCAGCCGGTTTGCGCCCCCCTCCCCCCAGCCCGCGAAACCCAAGGGCTCGCGGTACCGGACGGAGCGGCACCTCGCCGCCCTCCCGCCGTCCTCCAGGAAATCCGCCGCGCCCGCCGTGGGCCTCGCCGTGCTCGCCCTCGCGGCGGCCGTGGTGAGCGCCTCGCTTTTCCTCCAGGAGAAGGGGCCGTCCCCGGCTCCCCCCGTGACCGCCGCGACCCCTTCTGTCGTTTCCGCGGACCCCACCCCCGAACCCCGGCGGCCGACTCCCGCGGAATTGGCGGCGACGAGCGCCGTCGATGGGGCCCGCACCTTCGAGAAGGAGTTCGCGGGGGAGATCGAGGAGGTCGCGAGCCGCTGGGCCTTCGCGGCGCGGAAGGCCGCGGGGACCCCGCTGTCCGGGCAGGCCGAGACGCGCGCCCGCGAGATGAAGGCACTCCTCGAAGCCGCCCTCGCGCGGCGGCGCGACGAGGTCGGCAAGAACCTGCTGAAACTCGTCGACGCGGGGGACTTCGCCGATGCGCGGATCCTCCTCGACCGGCACGCCCCCGACTTCAAGGCCTCCGGGTGGCCCGAGTGGATCGGCCTCCGCCGCAAGGAGACCGACACCGCCCTGGACCGCGCGGCGCAGGCCCTCCGCGGCGCCGCCGACGCGGCCGAGGCCAGGGGCGCCATTGCCGCGGCCCTCAAGGCCTTGAACGAACTCCGCTCCCTCGGGAGCCCGGAGGCCGCCCGCGAGGCCGAGGCGCGGATCCGGAAGATCGAGGCCGCCCGCGCCGAGGCGATGGTCGTCCGCAAGGAGGACGCGGAGCGGGAGCGGCGGGTGACCCTGGAGGAGGAACGGTTACTGACGGAGTTCATGGGGCTCGCGGAGCAGCGGGCGGCGCGCCGGCAGTACGAGCGGATCGACGGCGAGGCCCCCGAGGTCAAGGGCGCCAGGGCCCGGGAGGATCTCGCCCTCCACCTGACCGCGTTCCATGCCGCCGCGGAGGTGCCGCAGGCCGTCCGCGAGTTCTGCCTCAAGCCCGGGCAGACGCTCACCCTCGAGATGCGTGACGGTCGGAAGGTCACGGGGCCGGTCACCGCCATCCAGAAGACCACGGTCCTCATCGGGGACGGCACCTACGACGTGGACGAACTGACGACCTCGAGCCTTATCGGCTTCTACCGCCAGGCCCGCGGCGCGGCTGTCAGGCCCGAATGCCTGCTCCCCTTCGCCGTCCTCGAGTCCAGCCTGCCGCTCGCCGAGGACCTCCTGCGGAAAAACCCCGGCCTTTCGCTTCCTCCCCGCACGGAGAAGCTCCTCCGCCGCATGCAGGCCGAGCGCGACGCCGAGGCGGCGCTCCGTGCGATCGACCGGGCGAAGAAGGAAGACCCGCTCCCGAAACTGATGGAGCTGGCGGAGAAGTTCCCCGCCACGAAGGCCGCCGAAACGGCGCGGAAGCGGATGCAGGGCCTGCTCCGGGAGGCGGTGGTCCATGCGGCCGACCTCCCGAAGGACGCCCTCGCGGGGGACTTCCGGTTCGATGAGACCCCGCCGGCGGCCGGCGGCCGCTTCGTTTCGGTCGCATGCGACGGCCGGGGGGAACCGCTCCCGCCGACCAATCCAAACCACGTCACGTTCAAGATGCCGGTGACCGGAGGGGTGCCCTATCGCCTGTGGGTCCACCTGAGGCCGGAGGAGCCCTGCGGCCCCCGTCACCAGCACGTGGTCCACGTCCAGATCACGGGGGCCACGGACAAAACCACGGGGGAGAGCCTGGACGTGGGCGGAGCGCGGTACCTCACGATCCGCGGCGACGGGAAGCCCGGATGGGGCTGGTGGGGCCGGGACTCCCAGGACTCCAGGGCGGTCGAGCCTCTGCTGGTCTTCCGCTCGTCCGGCGAAGTCACCGTGCGCCTTTACGAGGGGAATCACGGGACGGCCATCGATCAGGTGCTGCTCAGCCCGGCAAAGTACCTCGACAGGCCACCCGCCGAGGCGATCCTTCCGAAGACGTCGAAGTGAGCCCGGGGGGGCGCATCCTCACCGCGGCAGACAGAGCCGACGAAGCAAACTCCGAAGGGGCGCACATCTCCCCCTCTGCACGCTCCTCTGTTTTCTCCGTGCACTTCGCGGTGGATTTCCATCCGCCGTTCCGTCGCGGTGAATTCCTAGAGCCGGCGCCGCTTGAGGGGCCGCCGCGTGCTGTGCATCCCGTCCATGGGAGGGGGCGCGGCGGACACGGGGGGCGGCATGACGATGGGCTTCCAGGCGCCGTAGTCGAAGTCCGGCCGCGTGACGCGGGGCAGGGGCTGCCCCAGGGACTTCTCGATGTCCATCATCCCCGGCTCCTCCTCGGGTGACACCATCGTGAAGGCGTCGCCCACGGCCTGGGCGCGGGCGGTGCGGCCGATGCGGTGGACATAATCCTCAGCGGTGCCGGGGACGTCGTAGTTGATGACGTGGGTGATGTTCTCGATGTCCAGGCCGCGGGCGGCGATGTCGGTGGCCACGAGGACCGCGGCCTTTCGCTGGCGGAACGCCTCGAGCGCGTCCTCGCGCTGGCCCTGGCTGCGGTTGCCGTGGATGCATTCCACGGGGAAGCCGCGCGAGAGGAGCTGGTCGGCCAGCCGGTCGGCGCGGTGCTTGGTCCGCGTGAAGATGAGCACGGACTCCATGCCCGGCTGGCGCAGGAGCAGCGTGAGGAGCGCCGTCTTGTGCGTCTGGGCCACGGGGTAGACGGCATGGGTGATGCCCGCGGCGGCCAGGGGGCGGCGCCCGATGTCGATCTGGAGGGGCTCGTGCAGGACCTCCCTCGCCAGGCGCACGATCTCGGGGGGCATCGTGGCGCTGAAGAAGAGGCTCTGGCGCTGCTTCGGGATACGGTGCAGGATGCGGCGGAGGTCGGGCAGGAAACCCATGTCGAACATCCGGTCGGCCTCGTCGAGGACGAGCACCTGGAGGCGGTCGAACTTGGCGTGACCGCGGTCCATGTGATCGAGGAGGCGTCCGGGCGTGGCGGAGATGAGGTCGAACCCGGTCTTCAGCGCGTGGGTCTGGTGGCCGAATCCGACGCCGCCGTAGACGGCGGCCGCGTGGAGCGGCGTGTGCTTCGCGAGGTCCTTGAAGTCGTCTTCCACCTGGGCGGCGAGTTCGCGGGTGGGCTCGAGGACCAGGACGCGCGTCCCGGCCTTGGGCGTCGAGAGGAGCCGGTGCATGATCGGGAGGAGGAACGCGGCGGTCTTCCCCGTCCCCGTCTGCGCGCACCCCATGAGGTCCTTGACCTCCATCACGATGGGGATGGCCTTCGCCTGGATGGGCGTGGGGTGCGGCCAGCCGAGGTCCTGCACGGCACGGAGGAGCATGGGGTTCAAGCCGAACGAATCGAAGGTGGGCGGCACAGGTTCTGTGGTCAAGGCGCACGAACGTACCAGAAAGGCCCGCGCGTGTCGAGCATCGGTAGTGCTTGACTGCGACGCGCCCATCGATAAACTAGGCCTCACCCCAGCCGGGGGTGTAGCTCAATTGGCTAGAGCGCCAGCTTGTCACGCTGGAGGTTGCGGGTTCGAACCCCGTCACCCTCGCCATTCACCTAGTTTCCAGCAGCACGATGCCGGGTCCGGCGAGCAGGGGTTCCGTAACCAGGGATCAGGGGCGAGCGTAACCCCGGGTCCGGTAGCGAGTTAGCCTTCGCCGCACAACCGGGGCATTTTCGTGTTCGCATTTGTGTTGCGGTGCAGCCCTT
>JAHFOZ010000615.1 GCA_023261405.1 Planctomycetota bacterium | reverse complement strand
CGCGATTCAGCGTGTCCAGGCCTTCCAGCAGGTGGCGCCGGTCCTCGAGGCGCTCCCGGGGGATGTTGAGGTTCAGGTTGTTCTTGGCGCCGCCCGAGGGATCGAACGGCGAGGCGCCCGTGCCCAGGAACGCCGGGCCGTCGTAGCTGACCCGGCCCTGCCGCACGTAGGTGGGCATGCCCGAGTCGGGATGGTTCGAGCCCCGGACGCGGCATAGGATCGATCCCATGGACGGATGGCTCGGGGTGCCTCCATTGTCCACGACCCGGTTGTCGTATCCGGTCATCAGCCAGTGCGTGCCGCCGCCGTGGCCGCTGTTCTTGTGGGTGAAGGAACGGACGAGCGCCATCCGGTCCGCCACGCGGGCCATTTTCGGGAAGGTGCCGCCGAGCGTGACGCCGGTCAACGGCGTTCTCGCCTCGCCGGTGACGCTCCGGTACTCGGAGGGGGCGTCCATCTTGGGATCGAAGGTCTCCACATGTGTGGCGCCTCCGCCCAGCCAGAGCCAGACGACGGACGTGTCCTTGGGCGAGTTCCCCCCGGAAGTCGCGGCATGCGCGCGGTTACGCAGGAGCGCGGGCAGCGCCATGCCCGTCAGGCCCAGCGCCCCCACCCGGATGAAGTCACGACGCGTGGTGCCGCTGCAGTCCTCGAACCGGCGATCTGTCGTGATCCGAAGCATGTCGACCTCCTGCGCCGCTCCCCGCGGCCTCCTCAGGCACCCGCTCCGCGCCTCTGTCCCTCTATATCGGCAGGGGCTGCTTTCGTATCTCCATATAACTTACCCCGCTGGGGCGATGCTTGGGGGGAGATTCCGCCCGTGGGATGCGCGGCGACGGGGTATGATGGCGGAGCATCCCATGGGAATCATGGGGCTCGCGATCGGGCTCCTGGGGCTGCCCGTCAGCGGATCAGCCCGGGGAATCCATGCGGGCTCACCACAAGCCCGTCACGGCGGCCCCCCGCTTTAGGCGCCATGAAGGGGGCTCTATTTGTCGAATAGTCTGGAATAAGAACCATGTCTCCCCCTCCAACTCCTGACGGGCCCAAGGTGGACGAGGCGACGCTGGTCCGGAGCTCCCGAAAAGGCGACCGGGAGGCCTTCGGGCAGCTCGTCTCGCGGTACCAGGGGCCGGTCTACCGGGTCGTCCGCGGGATCCTCGCCGATCCCGCGGAGAGCGAGGATGTCGCTCAAGAGGTCTTTCTCAAAGCGTACGCCAGCCTGGCGAAGTTCCGGGGCGATTCGGGCTTCTTCACATGGCTCTACCGCATCGCGGTGAACGAGGCCCTCCGCCGCCGCAAGCGCCGGTCCATCACCCTGGCGGAGGAGTTGCCCGAAATCGAGGCCCCCCCCCGCGAGGTCCCCGACGAGGAAGGACCCACGCTCGCCACTCTGGAACGGCTGCTGGGCCGGCTCTCGGACGAGTTCCGGGCCATCGTGGTCCTGAGGGACATCGAACGGATGTCCTACCGGGACATCGCCGAGACCCTGGAGGTCCCGATCGGGACCGTGGAATCGCGGCTGTTCCGCGCGCGCCAGGAGCTGAGGGAGCTCTGGAAAAAATCGAAGGAGGCGAAGCATGCACTGTGAGGTCGCGGGCCGGATGCTCTATGCAGGCGCCTCGAACCCCGAACTCGAGGTCCACCTCTCCGCCTGTGACGAATGCCGGCTCCTGGCGGTCGACCTCGCGGGCCTGGGCCGCGCGTTCGATCGCGCCCGCGCCGAGTGGGCCCCTTCCCCCGCCTTCCGCGTCCGCCTCCCCGCCGCGCCCTGGCGCCGGCTGGCCATCGCGGCCAGCCTCCTCTTCCTCCCGCTCGCGGGCCTGGCCGCCACCAGCCTCCCCTCCCCGCGGCCCGAGGCCGACCTCGCCGTCTTCCTCGAGCACCGCCAGGCCCCCGCCCTTCCTTCCGACCGCGAAATCCTGGCCACCCTCTTCCTCGAGGAGGCCCGCCGATGAGACTCTGGATCTCCGTCTTCTCCCTGGCGCTCTTCGCCGGCGGCACCTGCCTCGGCGTGGTCCTCCAGCCGAAGATCGCCCCCGCCCCCAAGCGCGCCCCCGAGTCGCCTTCGGCCTCCTGGGGGCGCCAGGGGGAACTCTCCGTCCAGCGCTTCGCCGACCGCCTCGAGCTCACCGAGGAGCAGGACCGCGAGCTGGACAAGATCCTCGAGGAGAATCAGCAGGAGATGGCCACGCTCGGCCGCGCCATGCGCTCCGCCCACGAGCGCTGCCGCGAGCGCATCACGAAAATCCTCACCCCCGACCAGGCCGCGCAGCTCGAGATGCTCAAGGCCGAGGAGCGCCGCGCCCGCGACCTCCGCGAGGTCGATCGCTCGCTTGCCGCCTGGACGAAGCCCCTGGGCCTCTCCCCCGAGCAGGCGGAGGGCCTGAAGGCGGTCCTCCTGGGATCCAAGGAGAAGAAGCGCGGCTACTTCGGAGAGCGCCGCCACGAAGGCGACCAGGGGAAGGTCCGCGAGTTCCTCCAGGGCGTG
>JAHFOZ010000224.1:1676-8446 GCA_023261405.1 Planctomycetota bacterium | reverse complement strand
GAACATATAGTGGATGTCCCTCCGCTCGACATCTCCAGCACCGAGATCCGTCAGCGGGTCCGGAGGGGGCTGTCGATCCGGTACCTTGTGCCGGATGCGGTGGAACGCTACATCCGACGAAAGGGGCTGTATCTCTGATGTTCGCGCCGATCTCCAAGGCCCAGATGTGGTTCGAGGAATCCTGCCTCGGCGCGGGCTACACCCTCGACCTGCTCCTCCGCACAGCGGGCGTAATCCCCCGGCTTTCTCACAAGAAGCGTGAGACGTTCCACCACCTGATCGTATGCACCCTCGGCAGCTTCCCCGTGGTCTTCATCGTGGCCCTGTTCACGGGGATGATCGTGTCGCTTCAGACCGGCAAGGTGCTCCGCGACTACGGGCAGGAGGGGACCCTCGGGTTCATCGTCTCGGTGGGAATGTGCCGGGAGATGGGCCCCGTGTTCACCGCCCTTGCGCTGGCCGGCCTCGTGGGCTGCACGTACGCGGCGGAGATCGGGACCATGAAGGTCTCGGAAGAGGTGGATGCGCTCGAGGTCATGTCGATCGACCCCGTCTACTACCTGGTGCTGCCGCGGGTCCTTGCGCTCTCCGTCGCCGGCGTGGTGCTGACGATCTATGCGGACCTCATCGGGATCCTTGGCGGCGCGCTGGTCGCTAGCGCCAAATTCAATGTGGACACGAAAATCTTCCTGGAGAACGCCCGGGATGCGCTGAAACTCGCGGACATTTACGGGGGCCTGCTGAAGGCGTTCGTCTTCGGCCTCACGGTCGCCACGGTCTCGTGCAGCCAGGGGCTCCGCACGGGCTACGGGGCGGAGGGCGTGGGCCAGGCGACGCTCCGCGCGGTGGTGGTCAGCTTCATTTTCATCCTGGTCTTCGATTATCTCCTCTCATGGATGCTATAGTACAAGACGTGGATTTCCAGGACGAGACGCCGCACGTCGAGCATAGCGCTCCCACGAGCTACCGGGCCCTCATGTCCCCGACAGCGATCGAACTCTGCGGGTTGACCAAGGCCCTGGGAGGCCGCACGGTGCTCGACGGGGTGAACCTCACGGTGCTCAAGGGGGAAACGCTCTGCATCATCGGGGGCTCCGGCGCGGGCAAGAGCGTCACGCTCAAGCACATCGTGGGGCTGCTCAAGCCCGACGCGGGGCACATCCTCGTGGACGGGATCAACGTCACCCACGCGCGGAACGGCGAATTGGAACAGGCGCGCCGCAAGCTCGGGTTCCTCTTCCAAGGCGCCGCCCTGCTGAACTCCATGTCCGTCTTCGAAAACGTGGCCCTGCCCCTAAGGGAGCACGAGCGCCTCCCGGAAGCCGAGATCCGCCGACGCGTCCAGGAGAAGCTGGACCTCGTGAGCCTCGGGGACGCCGCGCACAAGATGCCCTCCGAAATCTCGGGGGGAATGAAGAAACGCGCGGGGCTGGCGCGGGCGATCGTACGAAGCCCCGAGATCATCCTCTATGACGAGCCCACCGCCGGCCTCGACCCTGTCATCGGATCCACGATCAACGACCTCATCCTCGACATGCAGAAGAAGCTCGGAGTCACCTCTATTCTCGTCACGCACGACATGTCCAGCGCCTTCCGAGTCTCCAACCGGATTGCCATGTTGCTGAAGGGGAACATCATCAAGCTGGGGACGCCCGCCGAGTTCCGCGCGTGCGACGACCCTCTCGTGAAGCAGTTCATTTACGGGGAATCCGAGGGCCCCCTGACGAGGGAGAAGCCATGAGGGGGATGTGGCTGGGCTTCATCTTCATCACATCCCTCGTCATCCTGGGCTTCGCCACCTTGATGAAGGACAACGTCCTTCGGTTTCGCCAGCCGGTGAAAATCTGGGCCCATTTCCCCAGCGTGCAGGGCCTCCGGACGGGCAATGATGTGCGCGTGGATGGGCTCGTCTACGGGAAGGTGAGCGAGATTGAACTGCACCCCGATGGCGCGGGCGTCCTCGTGACCGCGGAACTCGACAAACATATCGACCTCTACCAGGATGCCGAGGTCGTGGTGGAGGCCGCCTCAATCCTGGGCGGGAGCACGGTGTCCATCAAGCGAGGCTCGAAGCGGCCGGCGCTCGACCTCAAGCAGCCGCTGAAGGGGACGACCGCCCCGGGACTGGACGCCATCGGCAAGCTGGCCTCCGACAACTCCGCCAACGTCCAGAAGGCGCTCGAGAACATCCGGACCCTCACCCAAGCTCTCGTTGACGCCAAGGGGACCATTGGCAAGGCGATTCAGTCGCCGGAGCTTCATGACAAGGTTGTCGGGGCCGTGACCGAGGTGAAGGACGAGGTCAAGAAAGTGGGCGACAGCATCGTGAAGCTTGCGGACAAGGTCGGCGAGAAGATCGACAAGGGTGCCGGCCCCCTCCCCGCCGTGCTCAACGACAAGAAGATGACCGAGGACCTCCAGAAAACGCTCGAGAATGCGAACAAGGCTTCCGAGAAACTGGCCAGCATCGCCCAGAAGCTGGACTCCGGCGAGGGGACCCTGCCCCTTCTGCTGAACGACAAGGCGACCGCCCAGCACATCAAGAAGACCGCCGAGAACCTCGACAAGGCCACCGAATCGATCCGGGAAATCACCGGGAAGGTCGCGAACGGGGAGGGCACCGCCGGCCGCTTCTTCCAGGACGACGAGCTCTACGAGAAGGCGAAGCAGACGCTCGACGACATCGACAAGGTCTTCGCCAAGGCCGCCCGGGCCGTGGTGGAGATCGTGGGCGAGTCCAAGTACTACAACGGCAGCCCCGTCCAGATCAGCAAGGGGGGAATCCGCATCAGCCCCAGCGAGGACAAGTTCTTCCAGGTGGCCGCGTGCTTCATCAGCCTGGACAAGGAAGGGGACCTTATCTTCAAGGAACAGGTGGAGGACGGCGAAAGCGCCACCCATATCGTGGCCGATATCCAGGCAGGCTACCGCATCCCGTGGTTCCTGGACCGCCGCCTGACGATCAGGGCTGGGCTTATCGAAGGCAAGCCCGGTGGCGCCGTCGACCTCCGCTGGGAGAGCTGGGGGTTCGTGGAGTGGCCGGTCCTGTTCACCTTCGAGGGGCGCGACGGCTACAACGACCTCAAGAACGAGGATCTCGACGAGGGCATCCACGGCGCGATGATGCGCGCCTACGCCAAAGTCCCGCTCTGGATCCGGAAGGAGACCTGGTTCGAGACGCTGCTGAGCTCGCTCTACATCTATGCGGGGGTGAGCCGCATCGGCGAGGAGCCGGAGGGCATGATCGGGATGGCCATCGAGTTCCCGGACGACGACATCCGCACGCTGGTGAGCCTGATCGGCCTGGCCCGCTGATCAGAAGAGCCGCGGCTGGGCGTCCTTCCCTCCTTCCGCCCCCAGGTGCTTGAACGCCTTCTCCGTGGCCTTGCGCCCGCGTGAGGTGCGCACCAGAAAACTCTGCTGGATGAGGTACGGCTCGTACACTTCCTCGATGGTCCCTTCCTCCTCTCCCACGCTCACGGCCAGCGTCTTCAGGCCTACGGGAGCGCTGTTCGCCACGAGCGTGCGCAGGATCCTTCGGTCCATCTCCTCGAGACCCGCGTCGTCCACGCCGAGCATGTGGAGAGCTTCCACCGCCACGCCCCGTGTCACCTTGTTGCCGGCCTTGACCTGAGCCAGGTCGCGGACGCGGCGCAGGTAGCGGTTGGCGATGCGCGGGGTCCCACGAGACCGTGCAGCCATGAGTTCCGCGCTCTCGTCATCCACGTCGGTCTGCAGAATCCGGGCGGAGCGCTTGAGGATGCGCACCAGGTCCTCAACGGGGTACCACTCCAGCTTCTCGAGGAGACCAAAGCGCGCCCGGAACGGCTCGCTCAGAAGGCCTTCGCGCGTGGTGGCCCCCACCAGCGTGAACTTCTTGAGCGCAAGGGTGATCGCGCGCCCCTGCATGCCGCTTTCCATGTTGATCGCGACTGAGAAGTCCTCCATGGCCGAATAGAGGAACTCCTCGACTTCGGGGAGCATCCGGTGGCACTCGTCGATGAAGAGGACGTCTCCCTCCTCGAGCTTGGTGAGCGTCCCCACGAGGTCCCCGGCGCGCTTGAGGATGGGCCCGCTGGTGGTGTGAAGGTGGGCCTTCATTTCGAAGGCGATGATCCTCGCCAGAGTCGTCTTTCCCAGGCCCGGCAGGCCGCTGAAGAGGACGTGGTCCAGGGCCTCCTTCCGCTTCCTAGCCGCCTTGATCGCGATCTGGAGGTTATGGAGGGATTTCTTCTGGCCGATGAATTCGTCGAAAGAAACGGGCCGGAGTGAGTCGTCGAACTTCGCATCGCGATCATAGGGGCCGGCCCCGGGCATGCGGCAGATTGTATAGCCCCCCCGGGAGGCTGCAAAGGGAATTCCCGGGATGCGTTACTGGGCGGCAGGCGGGGCTGCTGGAGCGACCGCCGGGGCGGGAACTTCCTGCGCCGCGGGGGCTTCGGCGGGCTTTGCGGGGGCCCCAGCCTTCTCCAAGCCACCGAGTTTCTCCTCCACCCGGGTCGCGCGGCCGGTGCGCTCGCGCAAGAAGTGGAGTTTCGCGCGACGGACTTTGCCCTTCCTTTTCACCACGATATCGGCCACCCGGGGCGAGTGCAGCGGGAAAATGCGCTCCACGCCCTCGCCCTGGACGATGCGGCGGACCGTGAAGGTCTCGGAGAGTCCGTGGTGGCGCTTGGCGATCACGATGCCCGTGAAGAGCTGAATGCGCTCCTTCTCCCCTTCGATGATCTTCACGTGGATCTCGACCGTGTCGCCCACGTCGAACTTCGGGGACTTCTTGCGGAGCCAGTCGCTCTGGATCGCGTCGAGGGTCTGCATCTCGCCACCACCGTCATATCTGTCTATATTTCTTGCGCCTGGCCTTCTCGGACAGGTCGGGCCGACGGGCCCGCGTCTTTTCCTGGGACTTCTGCTCGCGCCACTCGGCGACCTTCCCATGATCGCCGGACGTCAGTACTTCGGGGACGGCCATGCCCCGCACCTCCGGGGGCCGGGTGTACTGCGGGTATTCCAGGGCCCCCGATGAGAAGGATTCCTCCACCAGAGACTCCTGCGAGCCAAGGACTCCGGGCACCAGCCGCACGACTGAATCCAAAAGAACCATGGCGGGCACTTCCCCGCCCGTCAACACGAAGTCACCGATCGAGACTTCCAGGGGCGACAACCCCTGGCTGACCCGCTCGTCGAACCCCTCATAGTGACCGCAGAGCAGGATGATCCCGGGCTGCTTCGAAAGTTCCTGCGCCAGCGTCTGGTCATACCGCACGCCGCCCGGCGTCAGGAGCACGAGGAAGGACTCCTCCCTCCCGTTCTTACGGAGATGCTCCACCGCCTCGAAGACCGGCTCCGCCATGATGACCATGCCGGGGCCGCCCCCGTACGGGGCCGCATCCACCTTCTTGTGTTTGTCCTTGGAGAAGTCGCGCAGATTGAGCAAGTTCACCTTCACCTGCCCGTGCTCCTGCGCCCTCTTCAGGATGCTCTCGCCCAGCACCCCCGAGAACATCGAGGGGAAGAGCGTCACGACGTCAATGATCATGTGCACCTCTAACGGCCGCGTGCACCCCCATAAAGGGAGCACACATTATCTATATCGACCTCCGAGCGTCAAGCCCTTTCTTATGGACAGCACCCTCGGAGGGCGGCAGAATGAGCCGCCATGGCGATCCAGAAGAGCTCCCGCCATGTCGAGAAGGATGCTCCCATCATCCTCCAGGGAAGCCCTCCCGACAATGAGATCTACTTCATGACCCGGGGCACGGCGGTGGTCGAGGTGAGTCAGAACGTCGTGGGGTCCATCAAGACGGGCGAATGGTTCGGGGAGATGGGCGCCATTCTGGGGCTCGCCCGGACCGCCACCGTCCGCGCCGTCACACCCTGCGAAGTCCTCGTCTTCAAAGGGATGGACGATTCGAGCCTTTACGACTCCATCGCACGGGACCCCAAGATGCTCCGCAAGCTGGTCGAGCAACTCTGCACCCGCGTGGTCGACACCTCGAAACGCCATGCCACCGAGACGGGGGAGGTCACCGAGCAGGCGATGCGCTACCGCAGGGCCATCAGCGGAACTCTCTTCGCCCTCGAGAGGCTGGTGGAGAAGTACAAGAGCAAGGTCATGGAGGAACTCCAGCAGCACCTGGGCTCGCGTTCCGGGATCACTTCCGGCAACGAGGCCGACGCCGACCCCGCCGCCTTCCCCACCAGCCGCGGCGTCATTTTCGGACCCTGACATGTTCACCGGCATCGTCGAAAGACAGGGGCGCGTGGCCGCCCCGGGGCGCAGGCTCCGCGTCGCCACCGGTTGGACCGACCTCAAGCCCGGCGAGAGCGTGGCCGTCCAGGGCGTCTGCCTCACCGTGGCGCGCCTCGAGGGCGACGTCGCGGGATTCGACCTCGTCGCCGAGACCCTCTCCCGCACCACGCTGGGACGCCTGCGGAGCGGGGACCGCGTGAACCTGGAGCGCGCCCTTCGCGTCGGCGACCGCCTGGGCGGACATATCGTCCAAGGGCACGTGGACGGCACCGGCCTCGTCACCCGCGCGGGCTCGACGCTCCACATCGAGACCCCGCTTGCGGCGCAACTCGTCCCGAAAGGCTCCGTGGCCCTGGACGGCGTGAGCCTCACGGTGGTGGATGCGGAACCGGGCAAGTTCAGCGTCGCGCTCATTCCGACTACTCGCCGGATCACCACGCTGGGACGCGCGAAGAAAGGGGCGCGCGTGAACGTGGAGCTCGACGTCCTGCTCAAGCGCGCCCGGAAGCCCTCCCGG
>JAHFOZ010000224.1:0-1666 GCA_023261405.1 Planctomycetota bacterium | reverse complement strand
CGCGAGTTCCTGAAGCGGGCGGGATTCTGAGCCGCCCGACCCTACTTTCCTCCGGCTGTCGCAAGCTCCGCAACGACCTTAAGGGCAATCCCCTTGGATGTTGCAGCCGCCTCCCAGCCCAGCCACGACACCCGGTCGAACACGCGGAGGACCCCGCGCAAGTCCGCCTCCTCCTCCCGGTACCGGCCTTCCTTCGCGGCTTCAAAAAGTTTGTCCACCTCGGCCGAAGGCAGGCTGCGCCCCTGCTGGCGAAGTTCCATCTCGAGCTGAGCCCGCCGCGCTGCATCAGTCATCTCGGCATCCACGTTCCAGCGGGCCAGCCACACGATCACCCGATCGAACGATGCGCCCACCTGGGGAGGGAATAGGACCCCTCCGGCCAGGGGAGGCGCCTCCTTGAAGCCGTACGCGAGGAGTTTCTTCAGGAGGGCGCGATCCGACGGGGAATTCACGAACATGCCCTCTCCCGCCGCCGACCGGACCACGGACTCCGCAAAGGCGAGGTTGTTGGCAAGGAGGAGCGCCCCCTCCAGCGGTGCAAAGCACGGACGCAACCAGGAGTTCGAATCCCAGACGCTTCCGGGCCAGTGCCAATACCGGAGTTCCACGTCCCCCACGGAATATGACTTGAGGAACTCCTCCTTCCCCTTTCCGATCCTCCGGATGAGCTCGGCCATCCCGTCCGCGGCCCCCCTGGGATCCCGGGTCGCTATCAGGAGCGCGACTCCGGGGAATTGTGCCCCTTCCTGCTCTTCTGAGCCGGAAATCACCACCAAGCCGTCGTCCACCCTCGAAAGGACGTTGTCCGAGAATCCGCCCTCCACGTCCAGGGTCTTCAGCAGCATCGCGGCGTCCGAGACGTTGCGACCCGGCCGGCTCCCGGAGTCCACCATGTGACTCAGAAACGCATGGATGTCCCGCAGGCCGGTCGGGGTCACCTGGAATCCCGCATGGGTGACGGGGATAAAACGGGCGAACCGATGGGGCGGCTCCTCGGGATGGAGCGGCTCCGCTCCCTCGAGCACCAGGTCGGCGACGACCGCGGAACCCACAATATCGAGGGAAAACGCCACGGTTCGCATCGTCTCGGCGCGGATCGACGGCAGCAGACCGGCCGCCCGCACGAACCTCTGGGCCTCCGCGAGCATTCTGCTCCCGGTGAGGTCCACGCGGCCCTCTACAGGCCGCTTTCCGGTTCCGACCCTGCCGCTTCTCTTCAACGCAGACGCCAGCAGGTCCTTGCTGTTGGAAGCGACTGCCATGGCATCTTCCACCGCCACGTAAATGGGGCGGGACCAGCGACTCACTCGAAAGATGCGGCGGTCTCCGGCCGCCTCCGAAGGCAGGACCCAGCCGGCAAAGGGGAGCACGAGGTAGTGCAGGTAGCTCACGTGGGTCGCGGCGCACCACTGGATTCGCTGGGTGTCCTCCAGGGTCGCGGCGACCACCGCGTCCCTCCCCGCCACCTTCAGGGCCAAGTCCAAGCCTTGCCCGCCCGCCTTGCGCTCGTCATCGAGATCCTCCAGGGTCGGCAGCCCCTCTTCTTTGAGAAAGGCATTGGCGTGGCGACGAAAGGAGCGGTCCCTCAGAATCTTCCCCTGGATCGTCTGCCACGCGGGCGTCTCAAGGATGCGCTGCCAATGGTCCGCGAGCCCCTGCACCCTTA
>JAHFOZ010000223.1 GCA_023261405.1 Planctomycetota bacterium | reverse complement strand
GCCCATTCCCAGGAACCTGAACGCCAAGGTGCTCCTGGCGCTCGACCGCCTCGGGGCGGCGCTGGTGGTGTTCGACGTGCAGTTCAAGTCCGTGGCGCCGCGGCCCGAGGAGTACGACGAGGAGACCGGCGAGTTCGTCCTCGACGAGGGCGACCGTCTGCTCCGGCTGGCCATCGCCCACTCGGGCAAGGCGGTGCTGGCCTACCATCTCGATCTCGGGTCCACGCTGCCCCCGGAAGTTGAGGCCGCTCTCCCGCGGCTTCGGGACGCGCTGGGCCGCGATTTCGCCTCGGGGGCGCTGGAGCTCTCGCGCGCGACGGGGGTGGCGCCGCGGGTGCTCGAGGCCCAGATGAACGCCATCCGGCACCAGGTCGCGCGGGAGCTGGTCGCGTCCATGCTCGAGAAGGCGCCGACCCTGTCTTTCCCGGAGGTGAAGAAGGCGCTCCTCCCCCGCTACGACGCGCGCAGCGACACCCGGTCCCTCAAGGCGCTCCAGTACGCCTACTGGGTGTCCCGCGGGAGGCGCGACCTCGAGTCCAAGCGCATCGCGACGAGAGTCGAAGGGCTGCCGCCGCGCTCGAAGGCCGCCGCGTCGGTCGTGCCCCCCCACTACCCGTTCCTGGAGTTCGCCCGCTCCGCCGCTCCGGCCAACGCGGTGGCGGACGCGGACGGGGTCCTGAGGCGCCCCTGGGCGGCCACGTACTTCGCCGGGAAGCCCTACCTGTATCTCGGGCTGGAGGGGGTCCTTCAGGCGATCGCCGAGCCGGGAGAGGAAGTGGAGGTCGCCGTCCAGCCGGCACAACTGAGGATCCGGGTGAAGGAACGCAGCGGCGGCGGGGTGCGCCGCGAGATCCTCCTGCCTACGGACGAGGAAGGGCGCATCCTGGTGAACTGGGCGGGGAACCAGGGCCACCGCCGGGGGAGCGAGGAGCCGTATTTCTCTCACGTGACGTTCCATGACCTCCTCGGCTACTACGAGGAGCGATACGAACTCCGCGACCGGAATGTTCGAGGGATGCTGGCGAAGCTCGGCGAGGAGACCGGCGCGCCGTATCACCCCGACTACGCGGCGCTGGGCGAGCGCCGCGCGGCGCTGTTGCGGGAAGGGCGGCCGGGATCCGGGGATGAAGTCCGCCGGGTCGAGGAGAGACTGGACGCCGAGTGTCGCGCGATGGCCGCGGATTTCAACGCGGAGCTGGCGGAGATCCAGAAGGGCCTGGCGGGTGAACTGCCGGAGCGGGTCCGCAAGCGGATGGAGGAGCATGCGGACCGCATGAGGCAGCGCCTGCTGCTGGTGGCGGGACCGGCGGAGCTGGAGGCACGGCTCCGGAGGGGCGTTCAGGGCAAGGTGTGCTGGATCGGGTCGGCGAGCACGGCGAGCGGCGACCTGCACTCCACGCCGCTGGGGTCGGAGACGCCGGGACTGGATGTCCTGGCGCACGTGGCGAACATGGTCCTGACGGGACAGGCGGTCGCGCCGGCGCCGCCCTGGTCGAACTTCGCGTTCATGCTGCTGGCCGGGCTCGCGGTGACTTGGGGGGTGGTGCACTGGAACACGACCTGGAGCCTGCTGTTCACCCTGGGCGTCATGAGCTTCTCCCTGGGGCTGTACGCGTATTTCTTTGCGGGCCGCCTGGTGCTTCTCTCGGGGACGGGCCCGATTTTCACGGCGCTCCTCACGTTCGCCGGGGTGATGGCGTTCAAGGAGCTCGTCACACAGCGCTCGAAGCGCAAGCTCCAGCGGGAGCTCGAGAAGAACACGAGCCCGGAGCTGGTGAACATCCTCATGGAGCACCCGGAGTTCCTCGCCAAGCCGCGCAAGATGATCGGCACTTTCTTTTTCTCGGACGTGAAGTCGTTCACGTCGATCTCCGAGAAGATGCAGGCGGAGGTGCTGGTGCCCTACATCAACCGCTACCTGGACCACACCACCCGGGCGCTCAAGGGGCGGCAGGCGTATCTCGACAAGTACATCGGCGACGGCATCATGGCGCTCTTCGGCATCCCGGTGCCCTCCGCGGACCATGCGCGGAACGCGTGCCTGGCCGCGCTGGAGTGCCAGGCCCTGCTCAAGGACCTGAACGCCGGGTTCGCCGTCGAGGGGCTCCCGGAGATCAAGACCCGGATCGGCATCCACAGCGGCGAGGCGATCGCGGGCTACGTGGGGGGGGACACCCGGTCGGAGTACACCGTGCTGGGGGACAACGTGAACCTGGCGGCGCGCCTGGAGGGCGCGAACAAGGAGTACGACACCTCGATCATGATCAGCGAGGCGACCCACGACCTCGTGGGCGGCCGCTTCCAGGTTCGGGAGCTGGACAAGATCCGCGTGGTGGGGAAGCGGAATGCGGTGCGGATCTTCGAGGTCGTGGCGCCCGCAGGCACGCAACTGCCGTTCGACCCCCGCTTCCTGGGTGAGTACGAGGCGGCGCTCGCCTCGTTCAAAGAGCGGCGCTGGCGCGACGCGATCGAGGGCTTCGAGAAGGCGCTTGTGCTCAGGCCGGGCGACAGGCCCTGCGAGCTTTACATCTCGCGCGCGAACGCCTTTCAGCTCACGCCGCCTCCCGGGGACTGGGAGGGGGTCTTCGAGCTGCTGTCGAAGTGAGTCCCGTCACAAAAGAGACTGGGGCTTTTGTGACAGGTCACGGGGAGCCCCAGTCACTCTCCGTGACATGGCCTGTGGCTCCTGGGACGTCACTCGCGCGCGCGGACGGTGACCCAGCGGCCCTTCCAGAGGTCCACGTCGCCCTCCTGGGGGGCGGAGGGGGAGCGCAGGATGGCCCGGGTGTTGTCGCGGATGCGCAGGGTGCGCTCCTCGCGCTCCGTCACGGGCACCAGGACGCCGTTGGAAATCTCCCGGAGAACTGGCTTGGAGTCCGCGTCGTAGACGAGCGAGATCAGCTGCACCGTCAACGTCTCGATGCCGTCCTTGAGGCCATGAAGGACGAGACCCGTCGAGAAATCGACCTTGCCGACGCCCGGAACGTCGATCAGCGAACCCACGCGCTCGCCGAGCGCCGCGTAGGCCTTGGTGCTCGCGGGCTTCCCGTTCACCGTGCGCTCCAGTTCGAATTTCGCGTTGCCGCCCAGCTTGCCGGTCTCGATGCAGCGGATGCGGATGCTCTTGTCCGGGGAGAGGTCGCCGAGGTAGGGCAGCCGCAAGGGGATGGGGGCGGAGTCCGAGAAGGATCCGTCGTCCCGCTGGGACCGGAACTTGTAGACGTACCCCACGCCGGGAAGCGCCGTGCGGTCCGTGAAGTCCGGGGCGTCCAGGGGCATCTCCTCCGTGAGCTTGACCCAGTTCTGCTCCTTCTCGATGCAGCGGTACACGTCGTACTTGGTGGTGCGCCGCGCATCGGGGGCGGACTTCACGACCAGATTGCGCTCCATGTCCACGAACCCCAGCTGGAAGCCCGGGCCGGCATGCCGGAGCGCGTTGTCGGTGCGGGCCCTGACGATCTCGCGCTGCTGTTCGTCGAAGAGGGCTATCAGCTGGCGCCGGTCGTCCTGGCTCTTCACGGCCGCGGTCTCGTGCGCGGCCTTCGCCTCCCCGGCCTCCTTCCTGGAGGCGTCGACCTGGGTACGGAGCGCGGCCATCTCGCCCGAGTGGGACGCGCTGAGGACGAAGAGGAGGCCGACCACCAGGAGCGCCGCCGCCGCCAGCGGCACCAGGGGGCGGGTGCGAAGCCACTCCCAGGGGCCCTCGTCGACCGGCTTGGCCTCGGGGGGCAATTCGGCCCGCAGGCTCCCCATCACGCCGGCGATGACGTCCTTTCCGAAGGTGTCCGTGGAAAGGGCGCTGGTGACGAGGTTCTCGTTTTTCTGGAAGATGCCCAGGAGCCCGCGGCAGGGGGCGCAGGCGGTGAGGTGCTCCTCCGCGGCCGACTTCTCCGGATCGGAGAGTTCGCCGTCCACGTAGCGGGACAGCAGGGTCTTCATGGTATCGCTGCAGGACATCGGGTTTCCTTCCATGGGTCGGGCTAGAGGATGATCACACGTATAAATCCAGGAGCTTGTCCTTGAGCATGATCCGCGCCCGGTAGAGGCGCGACTCGATCGTGGCAATGGGGAGGCCGAGGAAGTCGCTCATCTCCCGGTAGGTCATCTTCCGGAGGTGCCGGAGCAGGATGATCTGCTGGTAGATCTTGGGGAGCGCATTCACCACGTGGAGCACCTTCTCCCGCAGCTCCTCGAGCTCGGTGGACGTCTGCTTGAACACTCCGCCCAGGAACTCGCCCTCGGGCTCCACGCCGTCCTCGGCAATCTTCTCCAGCGAGCAGGGCTTCACGCGCTCCTTCCGGAGCCAGTCCACGCAGGTGGTCCGCACGATGGAACACATCCATCCCTTGAAGCGGCGCGGGTCCTCCAGATGCGAGAGGTTTCGGTACACCTTGAGGAAGGTGTCCTGCGTGATGTCGCCCGCCACGTGCACGTCACCGATGATGTTGTAGGCGATCGAGCCGACGAGATTGGCGTATTTCGCCATCAGGGCCTCGAAAGCCCCGGGTTCGCCGCCCAGGCTGCGCTGGATGAGCAGGGCATCATCACCGGACGACGACGCGGTCCTGCGCTGCACCTGGCGGGTCATGGCACCTACCCTATCAAATCTACCGGCGGCCCGGCTGCATGGATTCCCCGGGCGGCCTGCCAGGAAGTCCATGCGGTCCGACCCCCTGTATTATAGACGCAATTCCCCACCGGACCCCTTCAAGTGGAGGAAAGCACCGGGGACGGCCGATTCTTAGTAGGACCCCAACCCTCCGGGCGGTGGTTCGTTATAAGGAGGCCGGAATGGGCCGGCCGGGAGACCCCATGCGCGAGGACGACGATCTTCTCAGGCGCTGCGCCCGCGGCGACGGCGCCGCCTACCAGCAGCTCGTGGAGCGTCTGGAGAAGCCGCTTATCAACTTTCTCCTCCGCTTCACGGGCGAGCGCGCTGCGGCGGAGGACCTCTTCCAGGAGACCTTCGTCCGCGTGATCCGGACGCTGGGCGAGTTCAAGCCCGAGGCCTCCCTGTCCACCTGGGTCTACACCATCGCCCGTAATCTCGCGCTCGACCACCTGAAGGCGAAGCGGCGCCACCGCGAGACGCCGCTCGACGCGGAAGCCTCGCGCGACGGCGGGAAGGTGATCTATTTCAAGGACGTCCTCCGGTCGGGGACGCCCGAGCCGGCCGACCGGGCGGAGGCCTTCGACGAGGAGCGCCGCGCGACGGCGGCCCTCGCGCACCTCTCCCCCCTGAAGCGCGAGGCGCTCGTGCTCCGGCTCTACTCCGGGCTCCCCTATGACGAGATCGCCCGTCTCCAGGGGTCGCCTGTGGGGACCGTGAAGTTCCGCATCCACGAGGCGTTCCAGGACCTCGCGAAAATCCTGGGGGCGCGCGGCGGATCGTCCGCCGCGCAGGGAGGTTAGCCATGCAGTGTCCCGAGATCCGAAAACTCCTTCCCGGATTGGCGCTGGGCGACCTGGACGCCGAGCCCGCGCGCGAGGCGGCGGCCCACCTGGAGGGCTGCGCCGGGTGCCGCGCCGAACGATCCGCGCTGGACTCGGCGCTCGCCGCGCTCCCCTCGGAGCCTGCCTCCACCGAGCGCCGGCAGGCGGCCGTGTCCGCGATGGCGAAGGCCCACGCCGAGCGGGCGGAGCAGCTCCTCTCGAGCCCGCGCCGTCCCTGGCCCGGGCTGGCCGTCGCAGCGGCGGCCCTCCTCTGCGCCTCGCTGACGCTTTTCATCCTCCGGCAGCCCGGGGTTGCCTACACGGCGGCCGAGGTGTCCGGCCGGGTCGACCTCCTTCGCGGCTCCACGGGCCGATGGTCCGCCCTGGCTCCGCGCGACGTCGTCTCCACGGGCGACCGGGTGGTCACCCACGGGGGCGCCTCGGCCCGCTTCGCCCTCGCGTCGGGGCACGTGACCCTCGAGGCGGAGACCTCGGTGTCGATCCTGGGGGGCGGCCGGCTCTCGCTCGACCGCGGGCGGCTCACGGCGGAGCTCGAAGGGGGCGCCCGCGAGGAGGTCGTGGTGACCGACACGGCCAACAACGCCGCCGTCCTGAAGCGCGGCCGGATCGAGGCGGGGACGCGCGAGGTGCGCGGCCTCGTGGCCGCCGCGCGACAGGAGAGCGGCGGGGCGTCCAGCCTGCCGGAGCCGCGGGTGGACGCCGCGCACAGGCTCTCGATCCGGGTCCTCGCGGGGGAGGCGGACCTGACGGGATCCCACGACCAGCGCCTCCGCGCGGAGGCGGGCCAGGAGGGGACCTTCGACTTCGGCGGAAGACCGGCCACCGCGCCGGCAGGAGACAGGCGATGACACGCACGATGGGAGTGGGGATCCTGGTGGGCCTGCTCGGGTCGCTCCTCGTGGCCCAGGAGAAGAAGCCGGCCGCCGAGCAGGAGAAGCCGGACAAGAAGATGGGCGGCATCCTCCAGGACGTGAACCTGCACGACCTCACCGTCGCGGTGCAGCGGATCACGAAGAAAACGTTCCTGTGGACGGAGGAGTTGGGGCTCCGCAACAAGCGCGTCCACCTCGTGAGCGACGAGCCCATCGGGGACAATCCGGAGGTGCTCTTCAAGGCGTACCAGTCGATCCTCCAGGTCAGCCAGCTCGTGCTCGTCCCGGTGGGGCCGGAGGGCACGGAGATCTACAAGCTCCGGCCCGCACCCACCGCGACGAAAGAAGCCGTGAAGGTGCAGAAGGAGAGGGAGCCCGACGTGCCCGGGCCCCCGCTCGAGGACCGCTTCGTCACGCAGGTGTTCTCGCTCAAGTACGTGAGCCCGCGCGACGTCCAGGCCGCCCTCATCAACATGGCGTCGTTCCCGCAGAACATCCTCTCGATCGAGTCCGCGGGCCTGCTTCTGACGACCGACTACGACTACAACGTCAGGCGCTTCGAGGAGATCATCCGGGCGATGGACGTGAAGAAGCCGGACATCGAGATCAAGCTCATCACGCTCAAGAACGCCATTTCCACCGAGATCGAGCAGATGATGAACGGCCTGGTGCAGACCCTGGTGGGCCGCCCGGGGGCGGCGGGCCGCGTCCCGGGCGTGCCGGGCGTGCCGGGCGGCGGTCAGGAAGCCGTCAAGGTCGTGGCGGACAAGAGGACAAACTCCGTGGTGCTGCTCGCGGAGCCCAACCGCCTGCCGCAGCTCGAGGAGATCGTCCGCCGCCTGGACTCGGAGACGCCCTTCGAGACGAGCGGCATCTACGTCTCCCACCTGCGCCACACGAACGCCGTGGACATCGCGCGGACGCTGAACGCGATGTATCGCATCTCCACGGACGACAAGGGCGTGCCCTCGGGGGGAAGCTCGGGCGCGGTCCGTCCCGGCCAGGCCGTGGCGCCCCCGGGCACCGTCGCGCCGCCCTCGAGCTCCTCGTTCTCCTCCTCGAGCCAGAATCTCACGGGGAACGAGCCCACGATCGTGGCGGACCTCCGCTCGAACTCCGTCATCATGGTCACGGACCGCAACACCTACAAGACCCTGGAGCAGGTGATCCGCCGGCTCGACCAGCGGCGCCCGCAGGTGCTCATCAAGGCCACCGTGGTGGAGATCCGTTCGAGCGACAAGTTCGATCTGGGCGTCGAGCTGGCGCGTCTCGAGGATCCCACGGGCCGGACCATCGGGGGCGGGCGGACCACCTTCGGGCAGACGAGCCTCGGGTTCAATCCCGCGACGAACCAGCTCTCCATCGTCCCGATCGATACGCCGGGCATCATGCTCCTGGCCTTGCGGGACCGCATCGGGAACATCCCCGCGGTGCTCAAGGCCCTCGAGGACAAGGCGAAGGTCTCCATCCTCGACGAGCCGGAGGCGGCCACGAACGACAACGGCGTGGCGGAGATGAAGGTGACGAGCCAGGTGCCGGTGCTCTCGTCCACGATCACGGGGACCGGGGTGGCGCAGACCACCTTCAACCGCTTCGAGACGGCGGAAACGACGCTCATGATCTCGCCGCACATCAGCGAGGGCGGCTACCTGAGGCTCGAGTGCAAGGTGAAGATCGAGAAGTTCACCAAGGAGTCCGTGGATCCCACGATCCCGCCGCCCAAGACCTCGCGCGAGATCACGACGAAGGAGATCATGGTCCCCAACGGCGGGACGATGGTGATCGGAGGCATCGTCACGCAGGACAAGTCGACCTCGGTGCAGGGCGTGCCGATCCTCTCGGAGCTCCCGCTCCTGGGCTGGATGTTCCGTCGCCAGCAGGACTCCGAGGAGAAGCGGACGCTCTACATCTTCCTGACGCCGTACATCATGTACGACCACGGGTTCGGCGATTTCCGGGAGATTACGAAGGGGCGGATGGACGAGATCGAGCAGCGGCGCGGCGACAAGATGGACAGGTTGAACGTGGACGTGCGGGGCGACCGGCTGCCCGAGTCGCGCTTCCGGTTCGTGCTGCCCGGGGCGAAAAAGGAAGAGGACTAGCCGGGACCCTCCCGGCCAGGAAGCGTGAAATGAACCAC
>JAHFOZ010000222.1:6927-8477 GCA_023261405.1 Planctomycetota bacterium | reverse complement strand
ACCTCAAAGGGATCAACGAGCGGCTCGAAAGGCGCCTGGACCAGGGGGTGCTGGACCTCCGCAAGTCCGAGGAGCGCTACCGCACCATTGTGGAGAATTCGGCCGACTCGATTTTCATGGCCGACCTCGACGGCCGCTTCACCTGGGTGAACCGCGCCGCCTGCAGCCACCTGGGCTACCTCCGCACCGAACTGCAGGGCATGAGCCTCGCCCGGCTGATGAAGAAGGGGAACCTGCACAAGCTCTTCGTGGTCCTGCGCGACGTCCGCGAAGGCCGCGAGGTGCGCCCCCTGCAGATCGAGGTCCTGACCAAGGACGGCGAGGACCGCACCGTGGAGTTCGCCTGCACCGCGCTCCGCGAGGGCGGCCGCACCGTGGGCCTGGAGGGCGCGTTCCGGGACATCACGGACCGGGTGGTCATCGAGAAGCTCAAGAAGAATTACACCAAGTCCCTCGAGGAGGCGGTGGCCGAGCGCACCAGCGAGATCAAGGAGACCCAGCGCGCCGCCATCCTCGCCATCGCCAACCTCGCGGAATCCATCGACGACGACACCGGCGGGCACCTGGAGCGGATCCGCCATTACTGCAGGATCCTCTCCGAGGAACTCCGCGCCACGTCGAAGTACCGCGATCAGATCACCGAGGAGTACAGCGAGCTGATCTACGACCTCTCGCCTCTTCACGACCTCGGCAAGGTGGGCATCCGCGACTACATCCTCCAGAAGCCGGACAAGCTCACCGGGGAGGAGTTCGAGAAGATGAAGGAGCACGCCGAGATTGGCGCCCGCGCGCTCCGGATGGCGGGCGAGATGATCCACCGCGAGTCAATTTTCTCGATCGGCGAGATGATCGCCCATTTCCACCATGAGAAGTGGGACGGCTCGGGCTACCCCGCCGTGCCCATCAACGGGGAGACCCGCCCTCTCAGGGGCGAGGAGATCCCCCTCTGCGCCCGCATCGTTGCCCTGGCCGACGTCTACGACGCCCTGACCTCCAAGCGGCCTTACAAGATGGCCTTCCCGCACGAGAAGGCGCGCGAGATGATCGTGGCCCAGGTCGGACAACACTTCGACCCGGAGATCGTGGAGGCCTTCCTGCGCGTCGAACCCCAGTTCATGGGAATCCGCAAGCAGTTCCCCGACACCGAGATCCCCGACGCCCGCCCCTTCGAACTCCCCGCCCGCGACCGGTAAGAGCTCACCGCAGAGTAACAGAGGGCGTGGAGAAGTCCCCGGGACCCATGAAATCGCACGTCTCCATGACCTCCGTGAGCTCCGCGGTGAACTTCGCACCGGCCGATTCCCTCTGGCATCGCGGGGCCCCCCGCGATACACTCGCCCCCGGGCGCAGGGCATCGCCGCTCTTTTCCAAGGAGGAAGCGTGGGCTCCAGGCGCAAGGGACACGGCCGCACGATCGAAGGGGAATTCGCCGGAGAGGGCCTCCGCTTCGCCGTCATCGTCAGCCGCTTCAACGAGTTCATCACCGCAAAGCTGCTCGAGGGCTGCGTCAACTCCCTGAACCGCCACGGCGTGCGGCCGGATCGGATCGA
>JAHFOZ010000222.1:0-6917 GCA_023261405.1 Planctomycetota bacterium | reverse complement strand
TGATCTGGGTGCCCGGCTCCCTCGAGATCCCCACCGCGGCCCGCGGCATCGCCCGCTCCCGCGCCGCAGACGCCATCATCGGACTGGGCTGCGTCATCCGCGGCGACACGGCGCATTACGACCATGTCTGTCGCGAGACCGCCCGCGGCATCGCCGAGGTGGGCCGCCGCACGGGCGTCCCCACGATCTTCGGCGTCCTCACCTGCGACACCCTGGAGCAGGCCATCGAGCGCGCCGGCACGAAGATGGGGAACGCCGGCAGGAGCGCCGCCCTCGCCGCCCTCGAGATGGCCAGCCTGATGAAGAAGCTTTGAGGCCATGAGAAAACGGACCCAGGCCCGGGAATTCGCCCTGCAGCTCCTCTACCAGCTCGACCTCCGGGGTGAGGAGTTCCTCCCCGACGTCGAGGAGGCCTTCAAGCCCGGCGCCGGCGACCCGGAGGTCACGGCCTTCGCGCGCGAACTCCTCTTCGGCTATTGGGAGCGTCGCGTCGAGATCGACCGGAAGGTCGAGGAGGTCGCCAAGAACTGGCAGCTCAAGCGCATGGCCGCGATCGACCGGAACATCCTCCGCCTGGCCACCTTCGAGCTCCTCTTCCGCGAGGACATCCCCCCCCTGGTGACCATCAATGAGGCCATCGAGATGGCCAAGAAGTACTCCACGAAGAACTCCGGCCCCTTCGTCAACGGCATCCTCGACAACATCCGGCTCAACGCCGCGCCCCCCGGGAAGCTGAAGAAGTAGGGCCGTCCGGATTTTCTTTGTGTTCCCCGGCCCTTTGTTCGGATAATCCCCGCACCATGGGACTCTTCTCCGGCTTCGTCGACAAATTCAGGAAGGGGCTCGAGAAGACCAAGCAGGTCTTCACCGCCCCCCTCCGGAAGATCTTCTCCTTCTTCCGGACCCTCGACGAGGAGACCCGGACCCGCATCGAGGAGACGCTCCTGGGCGCGGACTTCGGCGTCGAGGCGACCACCCAGATCATGGACTCCATCACCGCCGCCTGGAAGAAGGGGGAGATCTCCTCGGGCGACCGGCTCCTCGAATTCCTCAAGGCGGACCTGAAGCGCCGCCTCACCGACAAGGGGAACGACGTCCTCTGGGCCCCCGCGGGCCCCACGGTAATCCTGGTCTGCGGCGTCAACGGCGTGGGAAAGACCACGTCCATCGCCAAGCTCGCCCGCCACTTCGTCCGCGACGGCAAGAAGGTCATCCTCTGCGCCAGCGACACCTTCCGCGCCGCCGCCGTGGAGCAGCTCAGCATCTGGGCCGAGCGCCTGGGCGTCGACATCGTCAAGCACAAGATGGGCGCCGACCCCGCCGCGGTCGTCTTCGATGCCACCGACGCCGCCGTGGCCCGGAAGGCCGACGTGCTCCTCATCGACACCGCCGGCCGCCTCCAGACCAAGGAGAACCTCATGAAGGAGCTCACCAAGATCCGCAATGTGGCCGCGAAGAAGGTCCCCGGCGCGCCCCACGAGGTCCTCCTCGTCCTCGACGCCACGACCGGACAGAACGCGATCTCCCAGGCGGAGCATTTCAAGGCCGCCACGAGCGTCACCGGACTCTTCCTCGCCAAGCTCGACGGCACCGCCAAGGGCGGCATCGTCGTGGCGATCAAGAACAAGCTGGACATCCCCGTCAAGTTCGTGGGCCTGGGAGAGACACCCGACGACATCGCGCGCTTCAATGCCGACGAGTTCGTCGAGGCCCTCTTCACCGACTGATGCCTCTTCCCCTCCGGGATTACTTCAAGGACCTGCTCGCGCACTACGGGCCCCAGCACTGGTGGCCCGGGGAGTCTCCGTTCGAGGTCATGGTCGGCGCCGTGCTCACCCAGGGCGCCGCCTGGAGCAACGTCGAGAAGGCGATCCGGAACCTGAAGGCGTACGACCTCCTCGATCCGGGCAGGATCCACGAGCTCGACGAGGACACGCTCGCCCTGGCGATCAAACCGGCCGGGTACTTCCGCGTCAAGGCGCGGAGGCTCAAGAACCTCGTGGCCTGGTTCGTCGTCCGCCACGGGGCCGACGTGGAGAAGCTCAGGGCGCTTCGGCCGGACCTTCTCCGGGAGGAGCTGCTGGAGGTCAAGGGCGTCGGCCCCGAGACGGCGGACTCGATCCTCCTCTACGCCCTCGGGATCCCCTCGTTCGTCGTAGACACCTATACCCACCGCGTGATGACGCGCCACGGGCTCGCGGGCGAGGACACCGGGTACGATGACCTCAAGGAGACCTTCGAGCGCGCCCTGCCCCGCGACGCGGCGCTCTACAACGAGTTCCACGCGCTGATCGTGGCGGTGGGCAAAGAGTTCTGCCGCCCCACCGCGCGCTGCGAGACCTGCCCGCTCCGCGCGCGCCTTCCCTGAACCCGGCCGGCGGACAGACCGAAGAGGACACGGAGAAAACAGAGACGAACACCCTTCGTGTTCCTTTCTTGGTGAGTCCCGTGTCCCGAAGACAAAAAACCCCTCCGGCCCGGGTGGGCCGGAGGGGTTGGATTGGTCCGAACGGGTTCGCTAGGCCGGCACGACCCCGCTGCCCGCGGCGCGGACGACGTTGACGGCCTTCATGCCCTTCTCGTCCGACTTGATCTCGAAATCGACGGCCTCTCCCGGCGTGAGCGTCCGGAAGCCGTCCATCTTGATGGCGGTGTGATGAACGAAAATGTCCTCGGCCACTCCCTCCTGCTTGATGAAACCGTACCCCTTCTGATCGTTGAACCACTTCACCGTTCCGGTAGCCATCCAGTTACCTCCCTGACATCGGACTCTACAAGATTCCCTGCCCGCACGGGCAGGCGCAATACACGTGTGGATCGTTCCGGCAGGCCTTCTTAAGTCTCATGCAACGATGATGATCTTTATTAGGGCGGGATTCTAGTGGCGGAATCAGGGCCCGTCAAGAGGAAATTCCCGATATTTCGTCAGCGGGGGACCACGGCCACCAGCCGCACCGCGATCCCGCGCTTCTCGACCGTGAGGCGGAGATCCGCCCCTCCCGGCTGCCGGTTGGCGAACAGCGCGTCCGGGAGTTCGAAGGTCTCCCGGCGCCATTCCCCCGTCCCCGTGAACTGCTTCGTCCCCGCCGGCCTCACGGCCCGCTCCGCGGGGGCGAGCTTCGCATCGGACGAGTCGTACTCCAGCCCGAAGCTCCCCTCCCCCCGGTCGAGGAACTCCACCACCACCTGGAAAGCCCGCGGATCGTAGAAGCAGAACGAATCGTCGACGTCGAACGCCACCTGCCTCCGCCCACCGCCGCCGGGGTCCTTCGTGGTCAGCAGCGACGCGCCCGCCACGTCCACGACATCGAAGGGCCCCTCCTCCGTCTTCACGGGCCGGAGCCCCTGCTCGCGGGGATTGTATTCCAGCGTGAAGAGCGCCTTGGCCGCGCCGGTCCACTTTCCTTTCGGCATCGCCACGCGGTCCCCCTGCTGGAAGACCTTGACGAACCGCTTCGTGATCTCGGCGTACTTCTTCCCGTGATCGGCGCACTCGCAGATGCCGCTCCCCTCCGGGTGCCCGTTCCAGGACTCGATCGCCACCCACTTCGGCGCCCCGCGGACCGCCGTGGCCCACGAGCGCTCGAAGGTCTTCCCCTCCTCGCGAAGGGCTCCCGGTCGCACCACCGCCGCCGCCCGCTCGGGCGGGGCCGCGGCCCCGGATCCGCCCGCATAGGTGCGGTCGGGGGTGAGCCCCTCCCAGGAATCCTCGGCCACGATGTACGGCTCGCGCCCCCCGAGCGCGTCCCGGAGCGAGCCCTTCAGGGCCTCGAACGACGCGCGGTCCTTCCGAAGCGCCTCGGGCACCGGGGCCCACCAGACGAGCGGCCGCCCGTCCACTTCCGCGCGATGGGCCGCCGGAACCCCGTCCCGGAACCGCTTCGCCGCCCCGGCGACGCGGGACCGTCCCGCCGCGGTCGCGAGATCAAGATCCGGGAAGACCGAAAGATCCAGGTAGATCGCCAGCGTCGGGGAGTCCCGTCGCTCCTTCTCGAGCTTCGCGATCGCGTCGGTGAAAGGCTTCGGATCCCCGCTTCGGAGGACGACCAGCGCCACTCCCACGTCCGAGCGGCTCATCTCGACGAGGTGCCGGGCGACCACCGCAGGTTCGCCTTCGCCCCGGCAGACCGCCATCACCACGCGCGCCTCCGGATCGACCGGTGGCGCGACCAGGAGCAGGACCGCCATGTGGATCATCATTCCTTATACGGTGACGCGCGGCGGATGGCACATCCGTCGCTTGAAGCGGCGGGATGGACGCGATAGCATGGGGCCATGATCGTCGGGGTGGGGATCGACCTCATCGAGATGGAGCGCTTCCAGGCGGCGATGAACCGCCAGGGGGAGCGCTTCCTCGCCAAGCTTTTCACGCGCGGCGAGCGCCGCTACTGCGAGGGCAAGTGGAACCGGCTCGCCCATTACGCCGCCCGCTTCGCCGCCAAGGAGGCAGTGCTCAAGGCCCTCGGGACCGGATGGTCCGGCGGCATCCACTGGACGGACGTGGAACTCGTCCCCGCCCGGTCCGGGGCGCTCACCGTGAAACTCTCGGGCGTCGCGAAGAAGGTGGCCGCGGAGAAGAAGATCCGCGCGGTCCACGTGAGCATCACGCACGCACGCGAAAACGCGGCCGCCGTGGCGGTCGCGGAAACCTAGGCCACGCCACGCCGGCCCTCGAGGGCCGAGCGAAGCTCGCGGAGCGTGACGTCCACCCGCCGCGGGATGAGCGCCGTGGCATCCGAGCCCGTCACGCCGAGCAGGATCGCGCCGTCCAGGCCCCGCATGGCGCGCACCGTGTCGGCGAGGCGCGCCGCCGTCCGCTCGCTGACGGCCATCGCGTGCGCGCGCAGGAAGTGATTCAGCAGTCTTTCCATCTCTTCCCCCTCTTCTCTTCGTCGGCCCGGCGGGCCTTCAGTTGATGTCCTCGTCGCACTCCAGGGCGTCCTTGAACTTGTCGAGGTTCTCGATGACGAGCCCCGTGCCCCGCGCCACGCAGGTAAGCGGGTCCTCCGCGATGCGCACCGGGACGTCGATCTCCTTGCGGATCGCGCGGTCGATCCCCCGGATGAGCGATCCGCCGCCCGCCATGGTGATGCCGCGCGTCGTGAGGTCGGCGGCCAGCTCCGGCGGGGTCTCCTCGAGGGTCTCCTTGATGGCTTTGATGATCTCCTCGAACGGCTCCTTCATCGCCTCGCGGACCTCCTCGCTCGAGACGGTGACGCGGCGCGGCATCATGGTCATGACGTCGCGGCCGCTCACCTCGAGGGTGAGTTCCTGCTCCAGCGGATAGAGCGAGCCCACTTCGAGCTTGACCCGCTCCGCGGTCTGCTCGCCGATGTGCAGGTTGTAGGCACGCCGGAGATGCTCCACGATGGAATCGTCGAAGCGGTCGCCGGCCACGCGGACGGACCGGGAGGTGACGATGCCGCCCAGAGAGAGCACGGCCACCTCGGTCGTGCCGCCGCCGATGTCCACGATCATGTTGCCGATGGGGTCGAGCATGGGGAGCCCGGCGCCGATGCCGGAGGCCATGGGCTGGTCCACCACGTAGACCTGGCGCGCGCCGGCGCGCTCGGCGGAGTTGATCACGGCGCGCTTCTCCACGCCCGTGATGCCCGAAGGGACGGCGACGACGATGCGCGGCATGATGCCGAACTTGCGGTTGTGGACCTTCTGGATGAAGTAGCTGATGAGCGCCTCGGTGATGTCGAAGTCGGCGATGACGCCGTTCCGCATTGGCCGCACGGCGGTGATATTGCCGGGCGTCTTGCCGATCATCTCCTTGGCGGACGCGCCCACCGCCTTGCCGTCCAGGAGCACCTTGTTGGTCCCCTTCTTGACGGCGACGACCGAGGGTTCCGAGAGCACGATCCCCTCGCCCCGGACGTAGACGAGCGTGTTGCAGGTGCCCAGGTCCATCCCCATGTCCTTGGAGAAGAACCCGAAGCAGCGTTTAACGATTCCCCACATGTCAAGCCTCCGGCGACGGGGGGAGCCATGGGACTCGGACCTGAAGCCCGCTCATGGCGAGCCGGAGGATGAAAGGTGTGCCTGCTCCCCCACTCATAAACCCTCTCTCTCCGATCCATGACGCGCCCCGCGCGTCAGGCAAAGTATATCCCGCGCCCCCCCGGAAGCAAGTAAATTATGAAATATAAACTATAAATTGTTCGCCCCCTCCCGGGCCAAAGAAAAAGCCCCCGGGAATGCCTTCCCGGGGGCTTGAGGTTCGCTTTGAACCGGGCTACTTGGGGGGAGGCGGCGGCGTCCCTGGAGGAGGCGCGGGCGTGCCTGGCTCCGTGGGAGGGGCATTCACGGGTGTGGCGGAAGGGGGAGGCGCCTCGAGCGCCGCGGCCTTGCCCCCCTTGTTGAAAACCCAGAACTGCACGTCGTAATGCTCCCACGCCTCGCGACCCGAGAGGATGCAGCCCCCCAGGAACGCGACGAACGTGAGGATCAGGATGAGCGTGAAGACATCGCTGCGGGCCTTAGAGCTCTGCTCGGGGACGAACTCCGCCCCGGCGGGACCCGCCTCTTCCTCGGCCTCGACTTCTTCCTCGTCCGCCATCGTCATCCTCCGTCGCTGCTACGCCCTGGGTTTGCGCGGGGCCGCCCGGCCTATCCGCCTGCCTTGGTGCCGGACACGAAGATGTGGTTCGACACGTCGTCGGCCACGCGGGGGTCGATCTTCTTCAGGACCACCTTGCCCGCGGCCCAGCGCCGGTCGGCCCGGTCGATCACGATCTTCGCGACGAACTCCTGGCCGCGGAAAACGGTGAACTCATCGCCCTCGAGCACGCCCGCGTCCTTGCCGATCGAGATCACCACGAGTCCGATCTCGTTGGCGACCGCGGTCACCTTGCCGTCTAGGGTCTTCTTGGGCGCGATGTCGGTCTTGATGCCGATCTCGTTCAGGTGGT
>JAHFOZ010000614.1 GCA_023261405.1 Planctomycetota bacterium | reverse complement strand
CTCCGTCTCGGCGGCCACGAACTTGGAATCGCCCATGGGCCCTCATTATAGGCCACGGACGCCCGGGCGCAAATGGCGGAAAAGAATCCGCCGGATCGGCCGATTTGGATAGCATGGCCCCGATGAACTATCGCACGCTGGGAAGGACGGGGCTCAAAGTCTCCGAGATCGGCTTCGGCGCCTGGGGCATCGGACAGAAGCAATGGGTCGGCGCGAAGGACGAGGATTCCGTCGCGGCGCTGGAGCGCGCGATCGCACTCGGCCTGAACTTCGTGGACACCGCGCTCGCGTACGGCGACGGCCACAGCGAGCAGGTCGTGGGCCGCGTGGCCCGGAAGCACGCGGGAAAGCTCCTCGTGGCCACCAAGATCCCCCCCAAGAACCGTCTCTGGCCCGCGCGGCGGGACATCCCCGTAAAGGAGGTCTTCCCCTCGGACCACGTGGTCTCCTGCACCGAGACGAGCCTGCGGAACCTGGGGCTCGAGACGATCGACCTCCAGCAGTTCCACGTCTGGACCGACGAGTTCGCCGGCCAGGGCGACTGGCTCTCCGCCCTTGAGAAGCTGAAGCAGCAGGGCAAGATCCGCTTCTTCGGCATCTCGCTGGGGGAGCACACGCCCGACAATGGGCTCAGGCTCGTAGCGTCTGGGCTCGTGGACGCGGTGCAGGTCATCTACAATATCTTCGACCCCAGTCCCGGCGAGAAGCTCTTCCCCCTCTGCCGCAAGCTGGGCGTGGGCGTCCTGGCCCGCGTCCCTCTCGACGAGGGCGGCCTCACCGGGAGAGTCACGCCCGCGACCGTCTTCCCGGACGGGGACTTCCGGAACTCCTACTTCTCCGGCGACCGCAAGCGCCAGGTCTTCGAGAGGGTGCAGCGGATCGCCGCGGACCTCGGGATCGGGCTCGAGGGGATGCCCGAGGCGGCGCTGCGGTTCGCGCTCAGCCATCCCGCCGTCTCCACCGTGATCCCCGGCATGCGCTCGGTCCGGAACGCGGAGGCCAACTGCGGCATCGCCGACGGCCGCGGGCTTCCGGAGGAGCAGCTCCGGAAACTCGAATCCCACCGCTGGGAGCGCAATTTCTACGTAAACTAAGTGTGGAGGTCTTCGTGCGGATTCTCGCGCTCGCCGCCCTCGCCGCGTTCCCCGTGCAGGAGGAGTACTTCCCGCTCAAGGAGGGCACGCGGTGGACCTACGCCGTGGAGGATCGCGCGGCCGACGCCGCCGCCTCCGCGAGCGAAGTCGTCTCCGAGGTCGCCGGCGCGAGGGCCATCGGCGAGTCCGAGTGGACGGAGGTCACCCGGTTCCTCGGATACCGCTCCTGCTGGATCCGCACGACGGACGCGATGATCGAGATGAAAGCCGAGGCCACCGAGTCGGCCCCCGCCCTGCCGCTCCTCAAGCTCCCCGCCAAGGCCGGCGACACCTGGACCGGGACGCTGGGTCGCGAAGAGGTCCGTTTCACGGTCGGTTCCGGGGAGGAGGTCGAGACCGCCACCTCCCGCGTCCGCGCGCTGCACGTCTCCTTCACGGTCACGGCCGCCTCGAAGCACGAGGGCCATGCGGCCACGCGGGGCGATCTCTGGTTCGCCGCGGGGACCGGGATCGTCAGGGCGCAGGTGACGAAGGATCTGGACTGCCACTCGGCGGAGACGAAGGTCTATCTCCTGAAGCATTGAGGTGCAGGGCGCAGCCTCCCTCCCCGCACTCCGCCCTCCCGAACCAGCGGTACCGCTTCCGGGCCACCCCCGCGTAGGCCGGCTTCGCCAGCGCCCGGGGCGTCACCCAGGCCAGCCATGAGCTCCAGAGCGGCGCCAGCTTCATGAGCCGGAACCATCCCTCCTCCGCGCTCCAGACCCGCCCCTCCTCCACCACGTGAAGGGCGCCCAGGTAGGAAGCCTCGTCGAGATGCGGGACGAGGGCCCGCGCCTCGGCCGACTGGAGCACGAAGAAGCGCATCGCGCCCGCGGTGGCCCAGGTCTCGAGGTGCGCCCGCGAGCGCGCGCAGAGGCCGCAGGTCCCGTCGTAGAGGACCGTCAGCGTCGCCCCGGGCTGTGGCCACGCGGCGGGCCACCAGCGCGGCCCCGTCTCGTGCCTCAATCCCGCGACGATCTCGCAGGCGCAGAAAAGGATCCCCGCGGCGGCGAAGGCATAGGGGGTCCGGGAGCCCGCGGCCACGAGCGCCGCGAACGCGGCGGTCTCCCACGGGTTGCGCAGGTAGGCCCCGATCATCGGAAGAACTCCGCCAACAGCGGATCTCCCGCGATTTCCGGATGCTCGCTTCTGAGCGTGCCGGCCACGTCAAGACCCAGCCTTCTTGCCTCGCGCAGCGAGGGCGCGGCCGTGAGGAGGTCCCCCGCCTTGAGGAAGGTCTCTGCCAGGATGAAATGGGCCCGTGCGTTGTTCGGGTCGATCCGCAGGGCCCGGCCGAGATGCTCCCGCGCCCCCGCCAGGTCCCCCTTCAGATAGGCCAGCGCGCCGCGGTTGACCCCGGTCTGGGCGCAA
>JAHFOZ010000613.1 GCA_023261405.1 Planctomycetota bacterium | reverse complement strand
CCTCGCCGGCCTTGCCGTCCCGGGCCAGGCGGCACAGTTCCGCCAGACGCTTCGCATCCGTGGCATCCCCGGGCTGCGGGGTGGCGAAACGGACCGCAAACTCCTCAAACACGGCTTCGGCCGCCTCGAATTGTCCCGTCACCACGAGCAGCGCCCCCTTCAGGAACCTCGCCTCAGCGAGGTCGGGATCGAACCCCGCCGCGATCTCCACGTCCTTGAGTGCCGCCTCGAAGGCCTTGCGGTCGATCGCCCGCCGCGCCTTCTCGACCAGCGCCGGCGCGGCGGTCCGCTGCTGCTCCATCCGCAGCGACTGCTCCCGCCGGAAGTCGGCCAGGGCCTTCGACGCCTCAGCTTCCTTGCGCTCCGCCCGATCCCGCTGTCCCTGCGCCTCCTGCTTCTCCCGCACGTTGATCCAGAACGCCGCGGAGACCACGCCGGCCAGCACGAGCGAGGCGGCTGCAAGGGCCGTACTGACCCCCTTGTTCCTCTTCAACAGCTTGACCAGGGACTCCCAGGCACTGTCCGTCTTCGCACTGGCGGCGCGGCCCTGGAGATAGAGCTCGACGTCCCGCCTCAGGGATTCCACGGTCGCGTAGCGGTCTTCCCTCCGGCGCGCGAGCGCCTTCATCGCCACCGCCGACAGCTCCGTCGGGATCGGCCTTTCGGGCGACCGCAGTTCCGGCCGCTCGATCTTCCCCTCCACCACGTTCTTCAAGATCGCCGGAAGCGTCGTCCCCTCGATCGGCGGCTTTCCCGCCAGCATCTCGTACAGGATCGCCCCCAGCGAGTAGATGTCGCTCCGCTCGTCGATCTTCTGGATCTCCCCCTGCGCCTGCTCCGGGGGCATGTAGTACGGCGTCCCCATAACCGCCCCGTCCACCGTCAGTCCGCCCGCCGTCTCCCCCCGGGAACTTCCCACCTGCCCATCCGTCTTCGCGTCGGGCGCGGCGGGCTTCTCCCCCCGTGCCGTCGCCTCCTTCTTCGCCGCCCCCAGCTTCGCCAGGCCCCAGTCCATCACCAGCACTTCGCCGAAGTCCCCTACCATGAGATTGGCGGGCTTGAGGTCGCGGTGGACGACCCCCTTCGAGTGCGCGAACGCCATCGCGTTGCAGACGTTCACGAACACCCCCAGGAGCCGACCCAGCGTGTAGTCCTTGTGCTCCTCCGGCTTTTCCCGCAGCCCCTTCAGCACCTCCCCCAGGCTTCTCCCCTTCACCAGCTTCATCGTAAAGAAGAGCCGCCCCTCCCGATCGATCCCCAGCTCGTGCACCGGCACGATGTTCGGGTGCTCCAGCTGAGCCGTGACCTGCGCCTCCTCCACGAACCTCGCCCGATCCTTCTCGTCCATCCCCTCCAGCATCACCTTCATGGCGACCTCGCGGCGGAGGTCGCGGTCGCCGGCACGCAGGATCTGCCCCATCCCCCCGCGCGCGATCTCGTCCTCCACCGTGTACCGCTCCGCGTCGGCGGCCCCCGGAAGTTCACGCGGAGACGATGGCATCGAGTCGGGACCCAGCGTCACCCTCCCCTGGAATCCCGCGCGCGCGGGGCTGGAGCTGTCGCCGATCCCGGCCTGCAGCGTGGCCTGCTGGGCCGGGCTAGCATCGTCGGAGGGATGGAACGTGAACACGGCGCGACACTTCTGGCACCGGAACCGCCTCCCGGGGTGGAGCCCTGCGGCCCGGTACCTCGTGCCGCACTGGGGACAGACACAAACGGATGCGGTTGCCATGGTTCTGGAGAATTATATCCGTGATCGCCCGGACCGCAGCACGAATGCATGCCCGACCGGTACATGCCCGTTGCGAAGGAAGAGCCGAAAGTCTGAAGACTCCTTGATGATCATCGTCCACGGTCTGGCAGGACGCCGGATCCTCGATCCGGGCCAGCCTCCGCGACGCGGGCGGCTCTAGGCCAGGATCGAATCGACCACGGTCCCGCGCACGTCCGTGAGGCGGAAGTCGCGGCCCGCGTACCGGTAGGTGAGCTTCTCGTGGTCCAGGCCCATGCAATGGAGGATCGTGGCGTGAAGGTCGTGGATGTGGACCTTGTCCGCCGCCGCGGTGAAGCCGTAATCGTCGGTGGCCCCGTGACGGAGGCCGCCTTTCACGCCGCCTCCCGCCATCCACATCGAGAACCCTCGGTTGTTGTGGTTCCGGCCGTCCCGCCCCTGCTGCGCGGGCGTCCGGCCGAACTCGCCGCCCCAGACAACCAGCGTGTCCTCGAGAAGCCCGCGCTGCTTGAGGTCGCCCAGGAGCGCGGCGATCGGCTGGTCGATCGCCTGGCAGTTCTTCGCGAGGGCCGCCCGGAGGTTGTTGTGCTGGTCCCACCCGCGGTGGGTCACCTCGATGAAGCGCACGCCCGACTCCGCGAGCCGCCGGGCCAGCAGGCACTGCTCCGCGAAGGATCCCGCGCCGTAGAGGTCCCGCACCGACTTCGGCTCCCGGGTGAGGTCCATGACCGCGGGGACGCTCGTCTGCATCCGGAAGGCGAGGTCGAAAGAGC
>JAHFOZ010000221.1 GCA_023261405.1 Planctomycetota bacterium | reverse complement strand
TTCATCACAACAGTTCCAGGAAGGGGGAGCAGGCAAGCATCAGGAGGATCCAGCCCCCGACCCCGGCGCCGAGGAGCGCGAGGCCGTAAAGGATGCCCCGCTCGAGGCTTCCCAGCTTCATGCGTCGGAGGGGGCGGGTCATGACGAGCCAGAGCACGAATATAACGGCGGGGATTGTGGGGATCGCCAGAAACATGGTCTCATCGCCGCCGGCGAAGATGGCGATCAGGGATACGACGCAGAGGCCGACGAGGACCCAGATGACGCGGTCGCCGGCGCGCATATCCCGCGCCGCCTCTCGTTCGAGCGCCCCGACCCGTGGCGCCTTCGGCTTCAGCTCGGGCACGCCCGCGAGGTCGCCGGCACAGCCTTCGCAGATGCCGTAGCCGTCGACATCGGTGATCGTGCGGCACGATGGGCAGCGGACCCATTTCATGCCGGCTCCTCCAGCTTCATGCGGTCGGCGTAGTCGCGGGCAAAACGGCGCGCCTGCCGGGCCGCCTGGCCCGCGAGGAGTCCAGCGCACACGAGGCCGATCGTCACGATTACCTGCTGCTGGCGCGGGACGCGCTCCCCTTCGGGGAACTTGCGCACCCAGCGGTCATGGCCGCACGCGAACCCATAGACGAGGATCGCGAGGATCGTCGCGGTCCAGACCAGGCGGAGGTCGAGCCGGAGGCAGGCCGTGGCGACCAGGAGGAAGAGGAGCAGGAAGAACGGGCCGCGTGGCCCGTCGGAGACGGCGAGGACCGCGGCGATCATCATCGCGTCGAACGCCACCGCGGCGTACCGGAGGCCGGGAGGGTTCCACCGCCGGGACAGGGCGGTGTGGAACGCGAGGGCGGCGAGAATCCAGCCCACTGCGATCGCGGCGACGGCGGCGTGATAGCCCGCGGGCATCGCGATGTGGAAGACGTACCGGTTGAGCAGGTGGTGGCCGAAGAACACGGCAATGGCGACGAGTCGGATGAGGTTGACCCGGACCTCTCCGGCCCAAGCCTCCACGCGCTGGGCGGCAGTCCATGCCGCCTCTTCGCTGAACTCTCCTCCCATGGTCCCACTATACCACCGCAACAAAACAGGCCTTTTATTTTGTTACGGCCCGCACTTCTCTGGAACTGCCGTCGCGGGCGGCCCGGGCGGCACCGAAAGAGGTCCATCCCCTTTTATCCCGCCCTGGTCTTCACCCCCCTTTGCACTGGCTATCCGCTAGCCGCCTATTGAATTCCCCGATTGCATATGCGATCATACATGCGTGTACGTGGTCGAGATCGCCCCGAGTGCCGTGGAGGAAGTCGGGAAGCTCCGGGCGTTCGAAGGAAGGAAGATCCTCGACGCGATCGAGGGGCAGCTGACCCAGCAGCCCACGGTGACGACCCGGCATCGGAAGATACTTCCGGGACTTGAGCCTCCCTTCGAGGCCGTGCCGCCGCTGTGGGAGCTTTCCCTGGGAGAGTACCGCGTATTCTATGATGTGAACGAGGATGAGAAGAAGGTCCACGTGCGGGCGGTCCGCCACAAGCCGCCGCACAAGACGAGCGAGGAGATCCTATGAAGACCGTCAACGTCCGAAACCTTCAGAAGAAGATCGCCGAGTGCGTCGACATCGCCCAGAAGGAGCGGGTGGTCGTCACCCGGAACGGGCAGCCCGCCGCGATCCTGATCGGGGTCGAGGGACAGAATTGGGAGGATGTCGTCTATCAGACGAGTCCGGCTTTCTGGAAGATGATCGAGGAACGTCGGAAGGAGAAGGCGATCCCGCTGGCCGAGGCGCGCAAGCGTCTTGAGGCACGCTGGGCCAGACAGGAAAAGAAGAAACGCTGATTCTCTCCCCCACCTGGAGGTCGGCCCATGAGCGTGTCGCTGACTCGGAGGCTTGAGGCGCTGGTCGACGAGCGTGTCCGCGGGCCGGGTGATATACTCCGTTCCTCATGGACGGCATCCTGCTCCTGGACAAGCCGCGCGGAAAGACGTCGCACGACGTCGTGGACGAGGTCCGCCGCGAGCGGCAGGAGCGGCGCGTGGGGCATGCCGGGACGCTCGATCCGGCGGCCACGGGGCTCCTGGTGCTCGCGCTGGGAAAGGCGCTCCGCCTCCTGGAGTTCATGCAGTACGACAAGACCTACGAGTTTGCGGTCCTGCTCGGCGTCCTCACCGAGACTGACGACGCCGAGGGCGCCCGGATCGGGGAGGGGCCGCGGCCCGGCCGCGCGGAGCTCGAGGCCGCGGCGGCGAGGTTCGCGGGGGAGATCGTCCAGCGTCCCCCGCGGTACTCGGCGGTCAAGGTGGCGGGGCGCAGGCTCTACCAGTACGCCCGGGCGGGCCAGGAGGTGGAGCTTCCGGAGCGCCGGGTCACGGTCCACGAGTTCGCCCTCCTTTCGTTCGAGCCTCCCGTGGCGCGTTTCCGCGTGCGGGGCTCGAAGGGGCTCTACGTGCGCTCCATCGCGCGCGACCTGGGCGGCCATGTGACGGAGCTGCGCCGGACGTCGGCGGGCCCGTTCCAGGTGGAGGACGCCGGCCCCGAGCTCCTCCCGATGGACACGGCGGTGATGCACCTCGCGGAGGTCCGGCTGACGACGGAGGAGGCGCACCGCTTCGAGAGCGGCCGCCTCGTGGAGCGGCCGGCGGCGGGGCTCGTGCGGGCGTACTGCGGACCGCGGTTCATCGGGATCGGGAGGCCGGCGGAGGGGGGGCTGAAGCCGCGGAAGGTGATCCTGGTTTAGAACTCAGGGCAGGACCATCACCACACGAAGACAAAGAAAACCCCAAGTCCCTTTTGTGACCCCGGTGTACTCCGCGGTGAGGTGATGCGCGGGTCTACGGGTGCCCCGAGACGCCCACGCCCTGCTCGGCGAGGAACTTGAGGGCCTTCTCGAGGTTCTTGGCCGTGCCCGTGAGTTCCACCTCGAGGAACGCGCCCTTCTCGGTGATGCGTCCGCGCATGGTGTTGGAGACCACCATGAAGTCGTGCCAGAGCTTGTGCATGACGGGCTGGCCGACGATCTTCTGGGGGAAGTTCATCTTGCAGCGGATGGTCTTCTTCGCTTCCTTGGCCATGGTTCCCCGAGTTCTATCCGCCGCGTCCGGGGGGTGTCAAGCAGATTCTTAGAACCCCGCGTGAAAACGTGCCCGGTCACCAGCCGAACTGCATCCCGAAGCCGCTCCGGTGGCCGCCGTGGCTGTGGTAATAGCCGCCGGAATAGTAGTAGTACGAGGGGCCCCACCAGGGGTAATAGGGGCGCTGGTAGTAGTAGACCGTGTCGTATTCCACGGTGCGCGCGCGCTCGGGCTCCTTCCGCTCCAGGGCGATCATCTTCTGGATCACGCCGTCGGACGCGCCGGCCTTCTTGATCTCCACGATGTCGTCCGCCGAGAGCTTGAGCGCCCCCCGCTTCTCGACAAGCTCGATCATCACCGGCTCGCCGACCCCCGCCGCCGCGAGGCGCCCCGCCTCGCCCTGGGTCAGGGGAGGGTCGTGGTGGCGCACCACCGGGTACCGGTGGACGCAGCCGGCGGCGCCCGCGAGGACCAGGAGGAGCCACGCCCTCTTCATGCCTTCGAGTATAGTGCCGCCCGCGGAGCGAAGTCAACCCGCCTTCGCGACGGCCGCGGCCGCCGCTTCGGCATTACGAGCCCGCTCATGGGGTGGGCTCAACCCGTTGTCATGGGCGCCCGCGCACGATAGGATCACAACCCATGGGCGAACTCGCGCGGACGGAGCGGCTCACCCGCCGCTACGTCATGGGGGAGAACGTCGTCACCGCCCTCGAGTCGCTCACCCTCTCCCTCGAGGAGCGCGAGTTCACCGCCGTGGTGGGGCGCTCGGGCAGCGGGAAGTCCACCCTCCTGCATCTCTTGGGCGGGCTCGACCGGCCCACGTCGGGCGATGTCGTGGTGGCGGGGAAGCGCCTCGCGGAGCTCGCCGACGACGACCTGGCCCTCTACCGCCGCTCGGGCGTGGGGTTCATCTTCCAGTTCTTCAACCTCGTCCCCACGCTCAGCGCGCTCCAGAACGTGGAGTTCCCGCTGGTGCTCGCGGGCGTCCCCGCGCCCGAGCGCCGCCGGCGCGCCGGGGAGCTGCTCGAGAAAGTGGGCCTCTCCGGGAGGCGGGACCACCGGCCCTCCGAGCTCTCCGGCGGCGAGCAGCAGCGCGTGGCCGTGGCGCGCGCGCTGGCGAACGATCCGCCGCTTCTCCTGGCCGACGAGCCCACGGGCAACCTCGACTCGAAGACCGCCGCGGAGATCCTGGCGCTCCTCCGCGGGCTCGAGGGGAAGACCGTCGTCATGGTGACCCACGACCGGGACCTCGCCCGGGACTTCGCGCGCCGCACGATCGAGTTCCGCGACGGCCAGGTGCTCTCCGATGAACGCCGCTGACGCGCTCGGGATGTCGCTGGCCAACCTGGGCAGGCGCAAGGGGCGCGCGGCGCTGACCCTGGCGGGCGTGATCGTGGGTGTCGCGGCGCTCGTCCTCATGGTCGCGCTGGGCCTGGGCCTCCGGCGCGCGGTCCTCAGTCTCTTCCAGGCGGAGGACTCTCTCCGCACGATCGCGGTGATGCGGGTGAAGAGCGACCCGGGGGACAAGGAGTCCGCCGAGGGCCTCGGCGCGCTGCTGGGCCTTGGGGGCCAGCTCATGCCGGTCACGGAGAAGGACCTCGAGGAGCTCCGCGCCATCCCGGGCGTCCGGATGGCGCTGCCCGACTTCAACCTCGTCCTCCGCGTCACGGTCGAGTCGCCCGGAGGCGGAAGGAAGAACTCCGCATTCGAGGTGGGCGGGGCCGCGCCGGAGGAGCGCGACCGCTACGCCTCGGCCCTGGTCTACGGGGGGCTCTGGAAGGACCCGGAGGAGCGGGCCTGCCTGCTGCCCACGAACTTCGTGAGCCGGCTCGGGCTCAGCCCCGCGCAGGTCATCGGGGCGAAGGTCCGCTTCCGCGCCCTCGTGGGCGGGGAGGAGGGGGAGGCGGAGGACGAGCCGTACACGGTGGCCGGCGTGGTCGAGTCGAAGAAGTTCGGGCTCCTGGGGAACCGCATCTACCTGCCGATGAACCAGGCCGCGGCGCTCTACGAGAAGAAGGGGGGCAATCCCCTGATGCCCGCCCGGAAGGGCGCCTGGCTCCAGGCCGAGGTCCGCGTGACCGATCCCGCAGTTGCCGAGGAGGTCGCCCGGCGGCTCAAGAGCGCGGGGTACACGACCATCAGCGCGAGCGACCTCACGGGCGTGGTCAATGTGATCTTCCTGATCCTGGAGGGCGTCCTCGCCTGCATCGGGGCGATCGGCCTCCTCGTCTCCCTCTTCGGGATCGCCAACACGATGGCCACGGCCGTCCTTGAACGCACCCGCGAGATCGGTATCATGAAGGCGCTCGGGGCCCGCAACCGCGATGTCGGCCGCCTCTTCCTCTCCGAATCGGCGGCCATCGGGCTCCTGGGCGGCGCGATCGGCCTCGCGGGCGCGTTCCTCCTGGGGACGCTGCTGGACGCCGTGGCACGCCGCGCGTTCAAGCTCGAGGGGGACATCCACCTGTTCCATTTCCCGTGGTGGCTGGCGGCCGGCTCCGTCGTATTCTCGGTCATGGTCAGCGTGATGGCGGGCTGGCTCCCCGCGAGGCGGGCGGCGCGGATGGAGCCCGTCGCCGCCCTGAGGTACGAATGAAGACCGCGGGCCTCCTGCTCACGATCCTCCTCCCCGCCGCGCAAGACGGCGCGGGGGACGGGCTCACCGTCGAGCGCAGCGTCAAGGTCACCACGCTGGACTGGCTCGGCCGCCGGCGCGAGATCCACCGGAAGGAGACGGTCTTCCTGCAGGGCGGGAACCTGGCGGTCGTCGACCGCACCTTCGGGGGGCGGCTGGTGGTGCGGCCGGACCTCAAGCTCCTCTGGAAGGCCGACCCGCTCGCGGGCGAGTACTCGGAGCTCGCGTTCGACGAGATCGCCGCCGTCCGGAAGAAGGCCTTCGACGAGGTCCGCGCCGCGCGGGCGCGCGTGCCGGGCACGCCGGAAGAGCGCGAGCTCGAGGCGCTCCTGGAGGGCTTCGACCAGTTCGCCGCGGAGCCGCGGGTGGAGCTCAAGGCGGAGGGCGCGCGCCGCGAGGTCCTCGTGAACGGCGACCGCGTGCGGATCTCCGCCGAGGTCGATCCGGCCCGCAAGGGCGGCGTGTGGGAGGCGCTCGTCCCGGCCGGGGCGTTCCACCCGGCGGTGGCGGCGAAGCTCAAAGACCTGGGAGGCCTCCCGGTCAAGGGGACGCTGCGTTACGTGCTCTTCCTCGAGCGCGTGATCGAAGAGTTCGAGGTGACCGCGTCGAAGCCGGGGCCGCCGGCGGCAACGGAGTTCGAGCTCCCCAAGGGACTGAAGAAGGTCCCGCTGGCCGGCTTCGGGCCGCCGTCGGAGCGCGCCTTCACGAAACCGAAGCAGTTCCAGAAGGGGTTCCGCGAGGACGACCTCGACCGCTCGAAGGAGCCGCCCCCGGAGAAGAAGCCGTGACCCCCAAGCAGCTCGAGGTCCTGCGCCGCGTGGAGGATTTCACCGCGCGGAACGGGTTCTCGCCGACGCTCCAGGAGCTGGCGGACCAGCTCCGGGTCTCGAAGGTCACGGTCCTCAGCCACCTCCGCAACCTCGAGAAGGCGCGGCACATCAAGAGGAGCTACTACCGGCGCCGGGGCATCCAGGTGCTCACGCCCACCCGGAAGATCTCCGTGATCGGGAGGATCGCCGCGGGGAAGCCGATCGACGCGGTCGCCCACCCGGACGCGCTGGACGTCCTGGGCGTGATGAGGGAGGGGAAGGACTACTTCGCCCTCGAGGTGCGCGGCGACTCGATGATCGAGGACCATATCCGCGACGGCGACTTCGTGATCGTGGAGCGCCGCGCCACGGCGCACCCGGGCGAGACGGTGGTGGCGCTCCTCGAGGACGGCACCGCCACGCTCAAGCGCTGGTACCGCGAGGGCGGCCGCATCCGCCTCCAGCCCGCGAACGCCGCCCTCATACCGCTCGTGGTCGACCGCGTCGAGATCCAGGGCGTGGTGGTGGGCATCTTCCGGAAGATGTGATGGACATCCGCGCCCGCCTGCGGATCTCGGGGATCGTCCAGGGGGTCTTCTACCGGGCGAGCTGCCGCCGCGAGGGCGAGGCGCGGGGCCTCCGGGGCTGGGTCCGCAACCTTCCCGACGGCCGGGTCGAGGCGCTCCTCCAGGGTCCGAAGGAGAAGGTGGATGACATGATCCGCTGGTGCTTCCGCGGCCCGGAGGACGCTCGCGTCACGGACATCGACGTGGCGCACGAGGACCCCGCGGACGACCTGGCGGGCTTCCGGATCGGCTGATCAGAGCCCCAGGCTGATCCGGAGGGCCCGATCCACCCCGGCCATTGCGTCCGGGGACAGTCGCCCCAGCCGCCGTCCCAACGCATCCTTGCGGAGGGTCACGATCTGTCCTGCGTCGACGAACGAGTCCTGGTCGAGTCCGCCTTCGCCCTTGGGGATCGGAGTCCGGATCGGAAGATGCCTGGTATCCGGGCCGCTCCGGATGGCCACGACGATGGTCTCCGGGGAGTAACGGTTTCCGATGTCGTTCTGGACCACCAGCACGGGCCGGTTCTTCCACAGTCGGCTCCCGGCACCGGCCATGTTCCCGAGGAACACCTCACCGCGATGAACGTCTCTTCCGCCGGCCATGATCATGGCGGGGCTCCTTCGTCAATCCTGCAAGCGCGTGCAATTCCCGGGTGACCTGAAGATCGGCTTTGACGTTCTTCGGGTCCGAGTAATACTCCCGGTAGGCCTCCTCCCACTCCCGCTCCTGATGCCCACGGAGCAGGTGGCGGATCGCCGCGCTGGTCGACCCCTTCTCGTGGGACACCTTCTTCAGGATCTCCAGGTACTCCGGCTCCAGGGAGACCGAGATCGTCCGGACCTTCCTCATGGCGGGCCTCCTTTCGTCCCGTCTGAGTATGGACCGTGTCAATAACATTGTCAATGACCCTCCCGGGGCGGCGCGCGCGCGGCGCAGCGGACGCCGAGCGTGGGGGCGCGGCGCGAGACGGGGAGCTCCTCGCGCGACCAGACCGTGCAGCCCTCGAGCGACCGTTCCCAGTTCCCGCCCCGGACCACGCGCGTCCCGTCCCCGCGCCGCCCGGGCGAGGAGGTCCACTCGGCCAGGTTGCCCGACATGTCGCGGCAGCCGGAGGGGCTCAGGTCCCGCGGGTTGGGGCCGCGCCGCCCCTCGCAGGCCGCGCGCCCCGCGTCCGCGTCCTCCCCCCAGGGGAAGAGCCGCGTCCCCGCCGCCGCCTCCCACTCGTCCTCGCTCGGCAGCCGCTTGCCCTGCTTGAGGCAATAGGAGAGCGCGTCGGAGTAGGAGTAGCCGCCCGCCTTCGCGGGCGCCTCGGCGCGGTCGATCCAGAACTCGTCGAGCGCCACGGCCCTCCGGCCGATCCGCGGATCGCCCAGCATGTAGGTCCCTCCCCCGATCCGGGCCATGGGTCCGGCATCGGCAGCCGACGGGGAGGCCGAGGCGGCCCAGAGCGCCGCCCCGGCCGCGAGCAGCCCGGC
>JAHFOZ010000220.1 GCA_023261405.1 Planctomycetota bacterium | reverse complement strand
TCCAGCCACGACCCTCAGGAGCCCGGCGTCCCCAAGCGCGTGCAGCGCGGCGGCTCCTACCTCTGCAGCGACCTTTACTGCGTCCGTTACAAGCCCGCCGGCCGCGGCAAGGGCGAGGTGGACGGCTCTCACGCCCACGTGGGCTTCCGCTGCGCGAAGTGAGCCGCCCCTCGGCCCGGGTATAATTCCAGCCATGGGCGACGAACCAACCCGGGAGGAACGGCCCCTGGCGCCCCGGCGCTGGCCCAAGTGGACCTGGCCGCTCCTGTTCCTGGTGCTGGATACCCCATGGACGCTGGCGCTCCTCGCCGGGATCTGGGTCTCGTTCACCGCGACCCGACTCCTCGGGCTTCCATATTTCCGATCGGTCCCTCCCGAACAGGCCGCCACCTGCCAGCTCGTCCTGTTCCTGCTGGCGATCCTCTTCCTGGCCGGCCGCCGGACGTGGACGCAGGGCGTGAGGCGGATGAAGGCCCTGGCCCCTTCCTCCACGCGGTGGCTCCGGGCCGCGGCGCTCTGGGCCTTCCGGTCCCCTTGCCTCTTCGCGTTTTGGGTCCTCGCGACGTCGCTCCGGCACATCGGGGCCTTCCTCATCCTCCTGACGCTCACGGAACTCGGGGTCCACCTCGCGGCCCCGCCGGAGCCCGTCCTCGTGGAATCGGCGCTCCCCTGGATCCTCATCCTCTGGCTCGCGGCGATCGGGACGTTGATGGTTGGCTTCCGGGCATTGTGGGGAATCAAGCGCGGCGGACGGGGCGAGGCCTGGCCCCTCGCCCGGGCGCTCGGGTGGGTCGTGGCCGGTGGCGCGGCCTCCTGCCTCGCGATCCACACCCATCGCGAGGAATCCCGGTTCCGCGAAATGCGCCAGCGCATCGACGAGACCTCCGACATGACGCAGAAGATCGACCTTCTCGAGGGGGCTCTGCGATCGGGTCCCGATCGGCTGAGCCTGAGAGCCTCCCGGGAACTCTATGGGCTTGCGAGGGAAGCGCGGCCGGCCGTCCCTTCGCTGATCGGCGCGCTCGGATCGCGGAGCCGCGGGGTCCGGTACTACGCGGCCGTCGCGCTGGGCGGGATCGGAGACTCCTCGGCGATCCCCGCACTCGTCGAGGCATCCCGCAGGCGGGAGAGTTTCTTCGGCTTGGAAGACCTGTCGGAAGGCGTCCGCTGGCGGATCGGCGACGCGCTCTCGAAGATGGAGCCGTGGCGGATCTTGCCGTACCTCGACGATGCGGACCCCGTGGTACGGGCAACCGTCCTGATGAGTTTCACGCGTGGGGACAATCCCCGGCACGTCCCGGTCGATCGCCTCCTGGGTTCCTGCATGAGCGACGACCGGGAGGAATCACGGCAGGCCTTCATCATCCTCCGGAGCCGGTCGAACCGGCCGGATTCGATCCTCCCGGCCCTGATTGAACGTCTTCCCCGGGCGAGCCCGGATCACAAGCGGAGCATCGCCTGGTTTTTCCACGAATGCGGCCCGCGGGCCGGGGCTGCGACGGGGGTCCTCATCGAATGGCTCTTCGCCCCGGATACCTCCCTCCAGTACTCGGCCGAAGAGGCGCTGATCGCCATCGGACCCGAGGCCTACGAGGCGCTCCAGAAGGCCCGCCTGCAGCGGCGCGAGGAGGATCTGCCCCGACTCGCCGGGGTCCTGGTCCACATCCCCCGGCCGATCCCGCCCCCGCCGCCCCCACCCGGCACCAAGGTAGAAGCCGAGCCTGACCTGCGCGTCGAGGCAGGCCCGACCTATTCCCTCCAGGTCCGACTTCTGCACGACTCCCGCCCCCTCTCCGAGGCGACTCCGGCCGTTCCCGAAGTGAAAATCCAGGATGCGGTGACGATGTGGCCATGGATCAAGGGGACCGCCACAGAGACGCCTTCCCTCTTCCTGGTCAAAGGCGTGTCCCCGGGGTCGGCCAACATTTCAGCCACCGTCACGTCGGAGGGAGTGGACTACTCCGGCGGGCGGACCCTCACCGTCGTCGACGGCCCCAATCCCGTCATCGACGTCGAACTCCTGCGGCGGATCCGCCTCCTGGAGCCCCCGGAAGGGACCACGATCCAGGAATCTCTCCCGCTCCTCCCCCTCCCCGCCCGCTTCCGCTGGGAATCGCTCGGAGAGGGGGTGGAGTACCGGATCTTTTTCCACGGGACGCTCCTGCCGATCTACCGGGATTTCACGACGCGGGAGACTTCGATCGACTTCGACGAATCCCCCGGCCCGTACGAAATGCACCTGTCGGCGCTCCGGGGAAAGAAGGAGATCGGGCACATCACGTTCACCTACCGGTTTCGCCACGTGGTGAATGGGACGGAGCGGTTCCTCACCGCCGGCGGATCCTCCTTCCGTTTCCGGATGATGCCGGCCGAAGCCGCCCCCTCCACGGTCATGCTCAAGTTGAGCCACGACGGCCGCGCCTTCGACCCCGGACCGGCCCCCACCACGGTGACCGTCAGGGACCTCACCCGGGTCCAGTCGCTCGCTCCAAGCCTCGAGCGGAACGGCGCGATGTTCAAGATCAAAGGACTGCCCCCCGGAGTCTTCCAGGTGATCCTGTCCGTGGACGCGGACCGGGGGAATCCTCCGGGGTACGCGGGGGACTACGCCGGCTCGCTCACCTTCGGCTTGAGGCCCGACTCCAATCCGGAACGCAGGATGCTCGTCACGCGCATCCTCCGGCTCCTCAAGCCCGAGGACACGGCGCGCCCCGTGCTGGCGCAGCGGGACAAGGGAGGCCCGCCCGCGTTCGTGAGTCCCGTGGAGTTCGAGTGGGAGGGGCTGGGAGACGACGTCACTTACGAATACACCCTGTCCGGCGGATCCCAAAGCTACGGTCACACGCGCGAGACGCGCCTACAGCTGGAGGTACGACCGGGCCAGGGGAGCGAGAGCTTCTCGCTGCGGGCCCACCGCAAAGGGCGGTTGATCGGCGAACTCTTCATCGGGGGGGAACGGAAGGCCTACCCCTTCTTCGCGCTGGACCGGGAGAGATGAAGCCGCCGCGCCCGCTCAACGCTGGGCGAAGAGCGCCAGCACGTCGGCGGGGGCAAGGGCGCGGGAGTAGAGGCGCACCTCGTCGAGGTGGCCCTTGAAGAACTTGTCGGGCTTGGCGCCGCTCATCGTGCCGAGCGTGACCGGGGCCGTGTTGGAAAGGCCGCCGACGATGTTCTTGATCGAGCCCTGTCCCACGGACTTCCCGTTCACGTAAAGCCGCAGCTCGCCCGCTGCGCGGTCGACCACCCAGGCCACGTGCTGCCAGGTCTTGCCCTGGGTGTTGATCCCGGCCGGGTACGCCTCGTCGAAGTCTGACCTCCCGTCGTTCAGCTTGACCCGTAGCTTCCCGCCGTTTTTGTCCGCGCCGCCCTTCCCGCTGTTCACGTCCAGCATCCACCCCACCTTCCCGTCCCACTTGTTCGCCAGCCGGAGCGGGGTGTCCGCCCCGGCCGCCAGCCAGAGCGAAAGCGTGAAGCTGCCGCTCGCCGGGTCCACGCCCGCCGAGTGGGCCACCGTGACCGCATCGTCCTTGCCGTCGAACTGGATCGAAGTGCCGTCGCCCGGCGCGCCGGCGAGCTTCGCCCACTTGGCGCCGCCCTTGACGGTCGCGTCATTTCCCTGCCCGGAGACGTCCTCCGCCGAGGTGCCCGAGCCCGCCTCGAACGTGAAGTGCGCCACGAGCGTGAGGTCGCGCCCCGGCTTGCGCCCGGGCCGATCCGCGTCCGACTTCCGCTCCTCCGCCACGTCCGCCTCGGCCGGCGCCGCCCGCCGCGTCGAAGAGACAAAGAAGTGCGCCAGCGAGAACCCCTTCTGGACCGAGCAGAGGCGGATCTTCTTGGGCCCCGCCGCCGCATACCTGGGGAGCGGGAGGGAGATCCACCCCCAGGTGAAGGGATCCTTCTCGCCGGGCTTGTGCGAGGCGTGGTCCTTCTTGAGGCCCGGGAGCCTGGACTCCAGCGGCCACGCCGAGGTCGTCCCCGGCTCGATCTCCTTGCCTTGCATCTTCATCTCGGTGGCCTGGTAGTAGAAGAGGAATTTCTCCTTGCAGCAGGCCCCCGCGTAAGCCCAGGCGCGGTACTCCTGGCCGGCCAGCGCGTGGAACGCGGCCTCCACGTAGTTCTCCAGCGTGCGGGCCTCGTCGCCGTCCGCCGAGGACGCCCAGCAGGACTCCACCTTCTCGTTCTTCGAAAGCTTGAAAGACCCCGTTCCGCGGAGATCCCCGGCGAAGAGGGGATAGTCCTTCCCCGCCTCGCTCCGCTTCTGGATCAGCTCCTTGTTTTTCACGACGACCGAGCGCTGCCCGTAGTCCGCGAGGAGCAGCTTGTACTTCTCGATCGCGCCGCCCAGGGTCTCGAAGTCCCCCCAGTCCCGCCCGCCGCCCCAGAAGAGCTGCTTCGCCGCCCGCTCGGTCTGCGCGTCCACGGCGTTCGCGGGCGCCGCCTTCCCGCGCGCCTCCTTCGCGGCCTCCAGATACTTCTCGGGGAGCGTCGCGGGATCCGCCCCGAGGTGGCGTTTCGCGCCCTCCGGGTCGCCGTCCAGCAGGCAGAAGATCGCCGACGCGCGCGCCCGCGCGGCGTCCTTCTTCGCGCCCCGGGCATTCGCCTGGTCCACCAGCGACGCCGCCGCCACCTCCGACGGCTCGACGAAGGTCGTCTCCTTCTGCTTCTCCCTGCGCACCTCGACCCGCTCCGGCGTGACCGAGGCCAGTTCCCCCGCCACCGTCTGCGCCCGCCCGGAGGGCTCGATGACGACCAGCGAGACCTTCCTCCCGGCGACCAGCTTCGAGAGCGCGTCGCGCCCCTCTTTGTGGAGACCCTCGACCGCCTTGAGGTCCTTCACGTCCTGCGCCTGCTCCCCCTTGGAGTCGGCCTCCTTGAGCGCCTTCTTGTGGTTCTCCAGGTCCACGATCGCCGCCGCGTACTCCCGGCGGTACGCCTTTTCGATCGCAACCTGCCAGCGCCCCAGGTAGGCCCGGCCCTCTTCCGTGCGCTCCTTCTTGACGGGCGTCGCCGCAGCCGGCTCCGCCGCCGCGCCCGCGGCCTTGTCGAAGTCCGCGAGGGCCCACTCCAGCCCCCACTTGGCCACCTGCTCGCGGATCGCCTTGGCTCCCCCGGCCTCTCCGCGGGCCTTCTCCACGAGCACGCCCAGCCGCTCCTTCGCGGCGTCGCGGAGTTCACGAATTTTCTTGGCAACCTCCAGACCCCACGCCGGATCGGCCACGCGGCCCTTGGCCGCCTCCAGCAGGTCGAAAGCCGCCTTGAACTCCTCGCGCTCGACCGGCCCGCGGATCTCCCCGTCCAGCTTCGCGAGCGCCGGGACCATCGCCTCGGCCAGCTTCCCCTTTAGGACGGCCATCTCCTTCTGCGCGAGGTCGGCCGCGGGGGTCCGCTCGAAGCCCGGCCCCCAGACCACTTCCTTCAGGCGCTCGATCCGGCCCGGCAGGTCGTCGGGCTTCGCCTTGGCGTACTCGTGAGCCTTCTCCAGCGCCGCCATGGCCCGCTCTTCGTGGGTCCCGACGGCCGACGGGGCGGTCTCGGCGACCTTCGGTTTCTCCTCCCCGGAATCCGTCGTGCCGCGCCCGGCGGGCTCCTTCCTGCCCGTCAGGAGGAGCGCCATGAGACCCACGAGCAGGAGCAGCCCTCCGCCTCCCAGGCAGAAGGCCAGCGTGCGATTCTTCTTCCGCGCCGGGTCGCCCGATCCCGTGGGAGGCGGGGCGGGCGTGAGCCGGGCGGTGGAGACCGTCTTGGTGCGCCGCGTGGTCTCGGCGGCGGGGCGGGCCCTGGTGACGCGGGACGCGGGCGTCTCGGGCGGCGCGGCCTCCGCGGGCCGGCACTTGGTGCAGCAAAACTTGTCGTCCAGGCGGATCGCGAGCCCGCGCTGGAAATCCGCGTCCGTGAGACGCGACTGGCATTGGTAGCAGTAAACGATCTGACCCATAGTGGCTCGACGTCCCGCCTATTGTACAGCAAACCCGGGGCGAAGCGAGCGGGTTGCGCCGAAGGGACCGGGGTGCCGCCGGAGCATAAGTCCCCGCCGCGGGGCGTGCGATGCTCCGCTCGAGGGAGTTCTCGCCTGTGAGCCCGTGCGCCCCTCCCCGCCATCCGCCCCTAGACAGGTTTGCACACACATATTCGCGCGGCTTCCGGGTGATGTTCAAGATTTCTGGCTTGCTGCATGTTGAAGCGGTTCAATTGCAGAGATCATGGATGAGAGTCACCTCTGGAAGATCATCGCGCCGATGCGAGGCCGTACCCGAGATGCCCGCGAGGCGGCGCTTTTCAAGGAACTTAAGAAGCTCAAGCCGGAAGAACTCGTGGAGTTTGACCGTATCTATCATGAAACACTGCGGGATGCCTATTCATGGGATCTCTGGGGTGCCGGCTACGTTATCATTTGTGGGTGCTCGGATGACGCCTTCACTGAGTTTTGCAATTGGCTGATCTCCGAAGGGCAGAGCGCTTTCGAGTCGGCTCTTACAGATCCCGACAGCATCGCAGACCGGAGCAAGATCCCGATGGAAGACGGACGCCCGTGGCCGATGCTTCCCGAGGCGGATTTGATTGCGGGAAGGCTATATAGCGAGAAGACCAGCAGGGAGATGGAGTTTCACTCTGGGATACTCGAGGCCCCCAAGGGCGAGAAATGGGCCCAAGATCCCGAGGTACTCAAGAAGCGTTTCCCACGGACTTGGAAAAGATTTGGTGGCCGTCATTAAGGGCGCATCGGCGACAGGGGGGCGGGACTGTTCTTACGGGCCCGCGCACGACACCGGACCTTGACACATAGTAACATGTTTGTTACTGTATGGCCGGAGAGCCATGGGACTTCCAAGGCTGACCCAGGATGGGGTCCTCCCGCGCGGCGTGCATCGGGCCACCCTGGCGGAGGTCCGGCATGCGTTCGGAGGGGGGACGGCGCGCCGGGCGGAGCTGATCTTGGCCCTCGAAGAGGCGCTGGATCATGCCGGCAAGGCGGGAGTCCTTCGTGTCCTCATCAATGGGAGTTTCGTGACGAGAAAGAAGGAGCCGCGAGACATCGACATCGTCTTCCAGGTGTCCGACGCTTTTGCGGAACGCCTGGCCGGGGCTCAGCCGGACGCGATATGGGTAGGCGAGCGGCTCCGCGAAGCCCATCCCAAGCATCTGGATGTGTTCGTGGCGGTCGATGAGCTGGAATGGGCCTCGTGGGTGAGCCTCTTCGAGGGCGATACGTGGGCCGGGAAGAAGGGGCTGGTGGAGGTGGTGCTATGATCCGGAACAAGTCGCAACGGGACCTCACGCTTCGGGAGATCGCGAGCCTGAAAGGCAGGTTGGCGGATCTTCGAAAGAGGGAAATCCGGAAGGAACTTCGAGACCTTCAGGCGTCGAGCCTCCGCAAGATGCTGCGCGAACTCGAGAACCAGGTGCGGGTCTACCGTGAGGCCGAGCGGGGGCGCGTAAGTCATGCCGTCTTGGCGCGGTTGCTCTCGCCCATGCAGGCCGCTGGGCGGCCCCGCATTGGTGAGGCCATGGTCCTCCTGCGGCTGGCGCGAGGAATGACCCAGGCGGAACTCGCCAGGAAGCTCGGAACGCGACGCGAGGTCATCGCCCGCTGGGAGCGGGAGGACTATGAGGGATACACCCTGGAAAGCCTCCAGAGGATCTTTGAGGCCCTCGGATGCCGTCTGGCCCTGCGGGTCCGGGTGGCGGGATAGCCTGTCGCCGCGTGCTGGATCGGACTGGGCCCGTTGCCTATACCTCCTTCGGGAGCTCGAAGCCCTTCCGGTACTCGCGGCCGAGGAACCTGTTCGCCTCCGCGTCGTCGAAGGTCTCGGTCTTGGGATCGAAGCGGAACTTCCTGCCGGTACGCCAGGCGATGTTGCCGGCGTGGCACATCACGCTCGAGACGTGGCCCTGCGCGATCTCCTGGTTCAGGTCCTCGCGCTTCCGGCTCTTCACGGCGTCCAGGAAGTTCCGGATGTGGAGGCCGCCGGCCTCAGAGTCGCCGCCCTCCTTGACGATCTTGCCGTGCTCGTCGAAGGCTTTCCACGAGCTGTTCGTCAGGAGCACCCAGCCGTTCTCGCCGTAGACTGCCGCGCCCTCCGACTGGTCGTGGAGCTGGGGCTTGGACCAGATCCGCATCTCGTAGACCAGGATCCGCCCCGGCCAGTCGAACGTGACCATCATCGTGTCCGGCCACTCCTGGTCGTCCTCGAAGAAGTACTTCCCGCCGCTGCAGCTCACGGCCTCGGGGAACGTGTCGAGCCCCATGACCCAGCGGCAGTAATCCATCCGGTGGACCCCGTCGTTCCCCAGGTCGCCCGTCCCGTAGTCGAAGTACCAGCGCCACTGGCCGTGGAAGCGGTTTCGGTTGAACGGCCGCTTCGGCGCCGGGCCGAGCCAGAGGTCGTAGTCCACCCCGGGGGGCGGCTCCCCGTCGGCCGACTTGACCACCGCGTTCTGGCGGCAGGTCTCCCACGCCTTCCCGAAGATCACCTTCCCGATCGCCCCGCCCTTCACGAACTCGGCGGCGTCCTTCATGTACGGCGCGCTCCGCGCCTGCGTGCCCATC
>JAHFOZ010000219.1 GCA_023261405.1 Planctomycetota bacterium | reverse complement strand
CGCCAATCCAACCCACCCAACCCACAGCCGAGATGAGGAACCGCAATGGAGGTTACGCCCAATTTCCGAACCTCGTCGATAAGGGTCTTCAAGCCCGCTCCGATGTCTTCGATGCGGGATTTTCCGCGCCAGTCTCTTTTGGTGGGGAAATTGATGATGTACTTCGGATTGATCATGGAGCCAGTGGAAAAGATGAGCATCTCTCCGGGGCGAACCTCCTTTGCTCGGCAGGCGCGCTCGTAGGTCTTGAAATTCTCCGGGAACGCCTTCTTGAACTGCAGGGCGATGCCCTTGCCCATGAAGCCCACGCAATTGACCGTGTTGACGAGAGCCTCGGCATGGCTTTCGATCAGGTTGCCTTGGGTTATTTTGATCATCGCCTCCCCCCTCTCCCTAATAGTACCACTCAGGACACACGCGAACAGGTTTTCGTAGCCGCGCGTCAACGCCAGCGAGAATTCCTTCGACACGCCGATGCATCGCATCGGTCAGAACGATGATCTCTTCGATTAGCGCCCAGGCACACTCACGATGAACCAAGAACTCTGCCTGCTTTCGCCGTTGGCGATCCGGATCATCAACAGTGTCCCTCCAGTATCTCGCGCCCACCATCGTCCAATCCACTCTGTTGAGGGAAGCGAGGTCGCAAAACCACTGCGTGAATCTCGCGATTCCATGCCCATCCGAGAACGCGAAGGATGCTCCGCTACCTTGAACTGTTTGAGCAGTGGACGCCAGATAGATCAAAGGCTCTTGTCCATCTGCATATCCGGGCACTCGCCCAGTGTGAAGTTGGAGGAGCATGGGAGAGAGCGGGCCGAAATAGAACGGGACATAGTCATGGATCACGCCACGAGCGCCGCATGGGATGGGAGTAAGCGTACGCTGATTCTGAATGCTAACGTTGTGAATCGTCCGGTACACCAATCCATCATTCGGGGTATGGAGAGGCGCATGCATCGCTTGTCGTTGAAGATAGATGGCCAGATTGTCCAGATGCACGAAGCGCACGATGGGGGTTGGGTTGGGAACACGCATTGTTACTACTTCTCTCCTATCTGAATTGTCGCCAGTCTCTTCAATACCAGCCAGCATTTCCTTATGCCATCGTTCTTCCTACCTCGGTGACCACCAAGCGGGTCAGTTCCATCGCCTGTGTGGTCCAATCGTTTGAGAAGGCGGTTGCGGTGGTGTAGTGTCGGTCCATTTCGGCGGGCTCCATCCAGGCCGCTAGAAGCGGGTCGACTCTGGAGTCCTTGGGAACGCGGTACGGATGTCCTTCCAGAGCGTAGATGAGGATGCCCCGTTTGTGGATGGTGTTGTCGCGGTACCGCTGTGCCTCGTTAATCCATGCGCGGAACTCCTTCATTAGGCGTTCCGCCAGGGGCTGGTTGTGCTTCGCGAGGGAGGCCATGAAGCCCGACTTCCCGATTTCCCCCTTGCCAAGATCGATCTTGCCTCCTTCCTCCGGCAGACCATACGAGGTCTTTAGGAAGACCGCCAGGGAGTCGAGGAGCGCCTTGACCGACCACACGAAAAGGTAGAAGTAGCTCTTCACCTTCACCAAGCTGAAGCCGACCGGTGCTGAGGACAACTCCTTCTGCATTTGCAACACGAGCCCGAGCTTTTCCAGAACGTCGCGGGTCGGCACGAACACCCTCTCGTAGCTTGAATGATCCGTCTTGATACGGAGGTCGTCGATCCTGAGGGCGGCATTCAAGTGAGCCAAGATGCCACCTGTTAGAAACGAGTAGTCGAACTTGATCATGCGCAGGTAGCTCTGGGCGACCAGCATGTTGAGGATGGGCTCCGCCGGCGCCGGCACCTCCGGCTCCAAGAATCGCGACACCTCTAGACGCCTTGCTTCTGCTTTGGCCATGTTCGAGGTGACGAACGCGTAGCATTGGACCGACCCCACGAAGGACCCGTCCACTGCCGAGATGTCGTACTTTTGCAGGACGTTGTGCTCGGCCCCCGCCGCAGGCCCTGGATGAAGCGTAATATCGCGCTTCAACTGATCGAGCGCCTGCAGCAGCGCGAGCTTGGCGGCTTCGAAGTTCATCGCAATCTCCTTATCCAGGCATCATTGGAAATCAGTCACATGTCAGATTAGGTCGCTTCCAGGAGCCGGAACTCCACCTCGTCCCGGTGCTGGCTGGGCAGGAAGCCCCGGTAGTAGCGCTCGATGACGAGGACGCTGTTTCCCATGTACTCTGCGATGCGGCCCAGGGGAACGCCCTGGGCCGCCAGGATCGTCGCGTACGTGTGGCGAAACTCCCGGAAGCCGTAGCCGGCAAAGCCCTCGGGCGCCTGTTTCGGCACGATCTTGCGAATCAGTTCGCGGACCCGCGGGCCCAGCTTGTTGCCGTTCCAGCGTCCTCCCTTCTCGGCTGGGAAAAGCCACGTCGAGGCGGGAGCCTGCTCCGTCTGGCGCTTCAGATAGCCCCAGAGGCGGCTGTTGATCGGGACTTCGCGGTTCTTGTGGGTCTTCGGCTCCCAGCGCTCTGCGCCCACGGCCTTCGCCCGGACCTTGAGGACGCGGCGGTCTAGGTCGACGTCCTGTGGCTGCAGCCACTGGATCTCACCCCGCCGAAGGCCGGCGAAGAGGGCCGTCGCGACGGCGCCCTCGACTAGAGGATCCTCGGCGACCGTCTTGAGCACCTTGTTGATGAGCTCAGGCGGAACGAATACGATTTCCTTGGCCTGCAGGCGGGGAGCGTCGACGAGCCGGGCCGCGTTCTCGCTGACATGGCGATTGCGGTGCGCCCAGCGTAGAAGTCCTCCCAGGGCCGCCAGGTGGTTCCGAACTGTGTGGGGATCGACATCGAGGCAATCGCAGTACTCCTCCAGACGTTCGATTTCGAGCTCGTCCAGGTACTCGATCTCCGTCTCCCGCACGATTTTACGCAGGGTGTAGCCGCAGATCTTCGTATAGGACGGCATGTGCCGGCGGTTCTTCTGGGCATGGGCGAGGTACCGCTTGATCGCTTCCTCGGCCTTGATGCGCTCGCGGACTCGGAGCGCTGCGTCAAGCACCGGGCGACGGAGGGGGTCGAAGAACGCTTCTTCGCAGACGCGAAGAAACTCATCGCGGGTCCGGTACATCCTTACCTCCGGGCGGACAGAGTCCGTCTCCGGACCGGAGGTAATAGTCGGGCTACCGGACAATCACGGCCACGCCCTGCAACTCTACCGGTCGCGTTGGAAGCGCCTTGCGCTTCCTAACTTGAGCACGCGCGGCCCACGCCGCGCGGAGCCATCGTCTTGGCTTCGTTCCACCACCAAAACGCACTATGGCTGGGGCGCTAGGATTCGAACCTAGACAAGCAGATCCAGAATCTGCGGTGCTACCGTTACACTACGCCCCAGTAAAGAAGCGTTTCTGCAGTGGAACGGGGCCTATTCTAGCCCTCGACGGGGGCAATTCAACAAGTATTCCCTGGATCGGGATATACTCAGAGCCGGGTCGATCGATGAGAAGGGATGAATTCATGAGGTGGCTTGCGTTCCTTGCCCTGTCGTTCCTCGCCTCCGGGCAGGAGGATGAGGTCAAGCCCGGACTGGTCGGTGAGTACTTCGCCCTGGGACGCGAGATCGACGACTTTCCCGCGCTCGGGGAACTCGAGCCGGGGATCGTCCGCGTTGATGCGCAGGTGAACTTCGAGTCCACCGAGGAGGGCTTCGCCGGCACCCCGCTGACCGAGCAGTTCGCCGTCCGGTGGAGCGGGTTCCTCCGCGTGCCGAAGGACGGGATGTGGACCCTCAGCACCGAGTCGGACGACGGGTCGCGGCTGTCCATCGCGGGGAAGGTCGTCGTGGACAACGGCGGCCTCCATGCCATGGAGGAGAAGAGCGGACAGGTCGAGCTCAAGACGGGCGATCACGCGCTCGTCCTCCTCTTCTTCGAGAACGGCGGCGGGGCCGGGTGCCGCCTCTCGTGGGAGGGGCCCGACACCGCGAAGCAGCCTGTCCCCGCCGCGGCGCTCGTCCACAAGAGGAGCCAGGAGAGCGTGGCCGCGCCCGCGCCCCCCGAGCCCGACCTGCGCCCCGGGCTCGTGGCCGAGTACTTCGATCTCGGCGAGGCCGTCGAGGATTTCCCCGCGATCGGGGAGAAGAAGCCTGCCGTCCGTCGCGTGGATCGGAAGATCGACTTCGCCAGCGCCGACGGGAACTTTGCGGGCACCCCGCTCGCCGACCACTTCTTCGTCCGCTGGAGCGGCGTCCTGTGGGCCCCGAAGGGCGGGAAGTACACGCTCTTCACCGAGTCCGACGACGGCTCGCGGCTCTTCGTGGACGGCGCGCAGGTCGTCCTCAACGGCGGCCTGCACCCCATGGAGGAACAGAGCGGCCAGGTCGAGCTCAAGGCGGGCCGTCACGAACTCAAGGTCGAGTTCTTCGAGAACGAGGGCGGCGCGGGCTGCCGCGTCTCGTGGGAAGGGCCGGGCCTGGCGAAGGCCGCCATCCCCGCCCGCGCCCTCTGGCACAAGAAGGACGCGGCCCTCGACAGGGAGTGACGCGGTGCGGTCAACCCCTGAAGGACAGCGCTACGGCTTGGGCACAGGCTTCGCGGCGGGCCGCTCCACGAACTGGAGCGAGAGGGAGTTGATTCAGTGCCGCTTGCCGGTGGGCGGGGGGCCGTCGTCGAAGATGTGGCCAAGGTGGCCCCTGCACTTCGAGCAGATCGCCTCCACCGCGCCGCCGTCGCCGCGGGTGGCCACGGCGCCGGGGAGGGCGTCCCAGTAGGAGGGCCAGCCACAGGCGTCGTACTTGGTGTTCGAGTCGTAGAGGCCCTGGCCGCAGCCGGCGCAGGTGTAGGTGCCGTCCCCCTTGTGCTTGAGCCACTTTCCCGTGTAGGGCGGCTCGGTGCCGCCCTGCCGGAGGATGATGAACTGCTCGGGGCTGAGCTTCTCTTTCCACCCGGCCTCGCTGGCCGGGAGGGTCTCCTCGGGCTTGGGCTCGGAGATGCAGCTCACGCACTCGAGTCTCGGTTTGTCCTTCATGGTCGTTGCTCCCCGGCCCGCTTCCTTCGGGGCGCATCCCGCCCAGAGGGCGGCCCCTGCGAGCGCGATCCAGATGGGTCTCATCTTCCTATGATACACGGGCACGGGAGCTATTATTCCCCCGTTCCGCCGCCGAGTAAAGGGCCATCCGCGTCACGGCGCCGTCAGCTTCGCGATCAGGAACTTCGCGATCGAGCCATACTTCTCGTCCTTGCGGCCGGCGGGGTAGGCGACCACGCATTCGACCCCGAGCGGCGTCAGCTTCGCTTCGAGCTTCAGGCCGTAAAGGGCGGAGTGCGTGGGGTCCGTCTGCTTCTCCCCGAAGACCGGCGGCGTCTTCTGGTTCGGGTAGTCGAGGTACAGCGGCGGGTCGTCCTTGGTCGCCAGTTCGATGGGCGAGTACTCCCGGATCCAGGGCAGCACTCTCTCGCGGTTCTCCGTCAGGAGATCGAACTCCTGGGCGCGGCTGCGGCCCTTCTCGGCGAAGCCGAACGCGTGGCCGCCGTAGATGGCGTTGGGCATCCACTCGCGGAGTTCCCTGGGATCGAGCGAGGTCTGCGCCCCGTTGACCGCGGCGCACGAGAGCCGCGAGGACTCGCGCGCGACCGGGTCGCTGCTGGAGGGGTCGGCCAGGTCGTCGTGCATCGCCAGCCAGATCGACGTGCAGGCGCCCGCCGAGCCGCCGGTCGCCCCGACGCGCTTCGGGTCGACGTTCCATTCCTTCGCCTTGGACCGGATCGTCTGCAGCGCGCGGGCGGCGTCGTGGAGGCACGCCTTGACGGGCGGCTCGACCTTCTGCTCCATCGCCTGGGCGATGAATCGGTAGTTGATCGAGGCCACGGAGATGCCGGCGTCGAGATAGGGTTGGATCGCCGCGGTCCCGTAACCCTCCTTGCTGCCGTTGACCCAGCCGCCCCCGTGGATGAGGAGGACGACGGGCGTGGGCTTGTCGGACTTGGCCTGCCAGAAGTCGAACTTTTGCCGCTCGGACTCCTTGCCGTAGGCGAAGTCGGCGACGGTGGGGGCCGGGCGCGCGGGCGGCGGCTTGGCCTGCGGCGCCTGCCCGGAGGCGGCGGCGGGGAGCAGGAACGCCGCAGCCAGGACGCGGGCGAATCGGACCATGGTCGGGCTCCTCATCCAGCGACGATGCTTGTACCCCGACGAGGAGTCGATGGTTGCGTCGTTTCGCGCGAAGATCGGGGCGCCCCGGACCCCCCGGGGCGGACGTATCAGGAATGTGATTCTCTCGGCCCTCGCGCTGCTCCTGCTCGGTCTCCAGGAACCCCAGACCCCTTCCGAAACGGTGGCGAAGTTCAAAGCCCCGGACGGGTTCAGCGTCACCCTCTTCGCCGGGGAGCCCGACGTGAAGCAGCCCATCAGCTTCGCGTTCGACGACCGCGGCCGCCTCTGGGTGGCCGAGGCGTACTCGTATCCGAACTGGGACCCGCCGGGGAGGGACCGCATCCTCGTCTTCGAAGACATCGACGGCGACGGCCGCTTCGACAAGCGCACGGTTTTCTTCGAGGGACTCACCTACGTCACGGGGATCGAGGTGGGCTTCGGCGGCGTCTGGGTGATCGCCCCGCCGAAGATGCTGTTCCTGCCCGACCGCGACGGCGACGACCGTCCCGACGGCCCGCCCGAGGTGCTGCTCGACGGCTTCGGCCTCCAAGGCGGACACAACATCGCCAACGGGTTCACCTGGGGGCCCGACGGCTGGCTCTATGCCGGCCACGGCCGCACGTCCATCTCCGACATCGGCCCGCCCGGCACGCCGGTCACGGAGCGGATCCACTTCGACGGCGGCGTGTGGCGCTATCACCCGCAGCGCCGCGTCTTCGAGGCCTTCGCCGACGGGACCACGAATCCGTGGGGAGTGGCGTTCGACGACTGGGGCCAGGCCTTCGTCTCGAACTGCGTGAACCCGCACCTCTTCCATGCCGTGCAGGGGGCGCATTTCGAGCCCTGGCGCGGCCGCGAGTCGAGCCGCTTCGCGTACAAGCGCATCGATTCGATCGCCGACCACCTCCACTGGGTGGGGAAGATCGAGGACTCGCGCGGCGGCCCCGAGGCGCAGCTCGCGGCGGGCGGCGGCCACGCCCACTGCGGCGCGATGGTCTACCTGGGCGACTCGTTCCCCGAGAGCTACCGCGGCTCGGTTTTCATGAGCAACCTCCATGGCCACCGGATCAACAACGACCGCCTGGTGCGGAAGGGGTCCGGGTACACCGCGTCGCATGCACCCGACTTCCTCGTCTCGGGCGACCGGATGTTCATGGGGTTGAGCGTCCAGTACGGGCCGGAGGGGGCCGTGTACGTGAGCGATTGGTACGACCGCGGCGAATGCCACACGCGGAACCCGAACCTGGAGACCGGGAGGATCTACAAGGTCACGTACAAGGGCACGCCCGCGGCGAGGCCGGACCTGGCGAAGCTCCCGGACCTGGAACTCGTGAAGCTCCAGCTCCACCGGAACGACTGGCACGCGACCCACGCGCGGCGGCTGCTCCAGGAGCGCGGCGCGAAGCCCGAGGCGACGGCGGCGCTTCTCAAGATCCTTGAGGAGAACCCGGATGCAACTCGCAAGCTGCGCGCGCTCTGGGCGCTCCACGCCACGGGGGCGCTGACGGATGAGGTCCGCGTCCGCCAGCTGTCCAGCCCCGAGGAGCACGTGCGAGCCTGGGCGGTGCAGCTCGAGGCAGAGGACCGGAAGGTCCCGCCGGCGGTGCTCGCCAGGTTCAGGGAGATGGCGGCGTCCGATCCGTCGCCGGTGGTCCGGCTCTACCTGGCCGCTGCGGCGCGCCGGCTGCCGCTCGAGGAGGCGTGGCCGGTGCTGGTGGCCCTCTCGGCGCACGGCGAGGACGCGGCCGACCACAACCTGCCGCTCATGATCTGGTACGCGGCGGCGCCCATGGGGGAGAAGGACCCGGCGCTCGCGATGGAGATGGTCCGGGCGGCGAAGATCCCGCTGCTCCGTCAGTTCATGGTGCGGCACCTGACCTCGATCGCCCCGGCGGTCCCGCGGGGGGCGATCCCGGTGGACGCCCCGCAGGGGCCGATCGCCTTCTCCTCGCTCGCGCCTCGCGGATGGGATGTCTTCGTCCACGACCGGCAGATGGGGAAGACCTCCCGCCTTACGGACCACGCCGCGCTCGACTGGAACGCGATCGTGACGAACGACGGGCGGAAGGTGGCCTTCGTCTCGGACCGCGACGGGAACGCGGAGCTCTATGTGTGCGGCGCGGATGGATCGGGGCTGAGGCGGATCACGGACGCCTTCGCGCTGGACGACCATCCGGCCTGGTCGCCCGATGGGAGATCGATCCTGTTCTCGAGCACGCGCGAGCCGGCGGAGAAGGCGGGACAGGCGTGGAACGCGCTTTACGTCATGAGCGCCGAGGGGACGGGCGTGCAGCGGCTCTCGCCCCGGGGCGTGACGGACTACAGCCCCGCGTGGGCGCCGTGGGGGCAGTTTCTGGCGTGCGCGACGGGGAGCGGCGAGGAGGGGAAGAGCGATCTCGTGGTGATGGCGCCCGACGGGAGCGACCGGAAGCTCGTGGTGAAGGACGG
>JAHFOZ010000218.1 GCA_023261405.1 Planctomycetota bacterium | reverse complement strand
GAGGACGTCCACTCCCCCGGCCCGGAGCTCGCGCGCGGCGGCCGGCAGGTCCTCCCCTCCGTCGGGGCAGGGCATGACGCCGATGGCGCCGGGACCCGGGAGGTCCGCCCAGTAGAGGTAGGGCATGGTTCAGTTCCGGGCGCTCTCGAAGTCGATGGCGACGAAGTCCACGCCGGCGGATTGTAACCGGCCCGCGGGATCCTGCAAGCCAAGCCGCTACGGATTCGCGGCGTCCGCCTTCCGCGTTCCCCGGCACTCGGGGTATCGCGCGCAGCCCCAGAAGGTGCCGTACTTCCCCGTTCTCAAGGCCATCGGCGCTTCGCACTTGGGGCACGAAGGCCCGGCCGCGACGCCGGCCTTCCGGGGCTGATCGAATTTCGCGTCCTTCATCAATCCCGCATACGAGCACCAGTCGCACCCGGGATCCGGCGCGGGGATCTCGCCGCCCAGGACGGCGACGGCCTCCGTCACGAAGGCGAGGAAGCGTTCCCGGTCCCGCGGGATCTCGATCCACTGGACCGGGCCGCGGTAGGTCTGGACGCCGGGGGACTCCAGGAGCAGTTCCGAGGGGTCGAAGCAGAGGATGCCGAGCTTCGTGATCGGGCCGAGCGACGGGGCCTTCCCCTTCAGGATGCGCGGGCTCGCGGCGGGGTTCTCGAACGCGTGGGCGTACGCGTGGAGCTGGCGGCCGTAGATCTCGCCCTTCTCCGGGCTGATGGCGGTGGTCTTGAAGTCCAGGATGCCCCACGAGCCGTCGTCGAACTCGATGAGCGAATCGATCTTCCCGTAGATGAACCACGGGGGGCGCCCCTCCGCCTGCACGGGCTCCGACTCCACCCCGCGCTCGCCGCAGCGGAAGGTCCCGGGCGGGAGCCCGGGCAGCAGGTCCGTCGTGCGCCGCCCCTGGTAGAACCCCATCTGCAGAGCCTCGAGCCGCTTGAAGACGGCCGCCATCGGCATCGACGGCTGGCGCACGCTGTGCAGCACCTTGAGGCAGAAGCAGCGCTTGCACTGCTTCCACAGGAAGGCGAAGTCGGAAGGGCTGAGCTTCAGCATCGCGATGCTCCTGCAGTTCATTCCGCGGGCGGCGTCAGCGGCGGGACAGCGGCCGCGTCTGTCGGGCCAGCCAGCGGCGCTCGGACGCTTCCAGGCCGGGCGCCAGGGCGGCCTGGACCTTCCGGTGATAGGCGTCCAGCCACGCCGCCTCGGCGGGCGTGAGCAGCGACGGCTCCACCAGGTCCCGGCAGATCGGCGCCAGCGTCAGCGTGTCGAAGCCCAGGAAGCCGCCCGTCTTCTCCACGCCCAGCACGATGTTCTCGATCCGGATCCCGTACTTCCCCGCCTCGTAGAATCCCGGCTCGATCGTCGTGACCATCCCGGGATCCATCGGCACCGCCGCCCCCCTCGTCCGGAAGCCGTTCGGCCCCTCGTGCACGTTCAGGCAGTGCCCCACTCCGTGCCCGGTCCCGTGGCCAAAGTCGAGGCCGGCGTCCCACAGGGCCCGCCGTGCAAACGCGTCCAGCTGCACCCCCGACGTCCCCCGCGGGAAGCACGCCTGCGTCAGCGAGATCACGCCCTTCAGGACCAGCGTGAACGAGCGGCGCACGGCGGCCGGCACCGGCCCCAGCGCGTGCACGCGCGTCGTGTCCGTGGTGCCGTCCCGGTAGGTCCCGCCCGAGTCGACCAGCAGGACGCCCCGGGGCTTCAGCACGACCTCGGACGCCCCCGGCCTGTAGTGCGGCAAGGCGGCGTTCCCCTGGTAGGCCACGATCGCCTCGAAGCTGTCGTGGAGGAAACGCGGCTGCTCGGCGCGGAACGCGTGCAGCTTCTCCGACGCCGAGAGCTCCGTTACGCGCCCGCGCCCGACCGCGCCGTTCAGCCACGCGAGGAACTTCACGAGCGCCACGCCGTCCCTGCGGAGGGCGTCGCGGAACCCGCGCACCTCCACGCGGTTCTTCACCGCCTTCAGGCGCGTCACCGGGCTCGGGCCCTCGACGGCCTTGCGGCACGCCCGCGCCAGCCGCGCGCTCACGACGTCCGGGTCGATCCGCATGGCCTCGCCCGCCGGCAGCGCCCGCAGGGCCGCCGTCACGTCCCCGTAGGGCCGCACGCGGACGCCGTCGCGGGCGAGGGCGCGGCGGACGATTCCCGGCACCTTCTCGGGTCCGGCGAACAGCGTCGCATCGCGCTTCCCCAGCAGCACGTAGGCCGCGCCGATCGGGCTGGTCGGGACGTCGTTGCCCCGGATGTTCAGGAGCCACGCCAGCTCCGACAGGTCCGCCACGAGGAGGCGCGTCGGGACGGCCTCGCGCACGCGCCTGAGCTTCGACGCGCGCGACTCGCCGGCCCAGCGATCCTCCATGATCCAGAAGGGCGCCGCCGGGAGCGCGGGGCGGTCGGCCCAGAGGGCGTCGAGCAGGTCCTTCCCGCCGGCGAGCTTCACCCCAGACTTGCCGAGCTCGCGCTCGAGGGCGCGGAACCGGGAGAGCGGGACGGTGGCGTCGCAGAGGCCCACCACATCGCCGCGCCTGAGGAGTTTGCACAGCCACTCCTCGATCGCGGGCACTCCGGCCTGGCCCTGCCTCTGAAGCTGGAAGGGCGATCCCTTGAGGGCTTTTTCGGCGGCGATCCAGTAGCGGCTGTCGGTCCACAGGGCGGCGGATTTCAATCCGACGACGGCCGTCCCGGCGGAGCCGTCGAATCCGCTGATCCAGCGGCGGCCCTGGTAGCGCTCGGGCACGTACTCGCTGGCGTGGGGGTCTCCGCTCGGGACGATCCAGGCGGCCAGGCCCCGGCGGCGGAGGAGGACGCGCAGTGCGCGGACGCGGTCGGCGATGTTCGGCATGGGCCGAGAGTAGGACATTCCCGCGGGGGGGTCAATCAAGCGCGAGCCTTTCCGGGGGCGGGGTCCTTCCGGGCTACTTTGCCACCTTGAGGATCTGGATGGACGAGAGGATGTAATCGACGTGCTTCTGGTACTTCTTGTACATGCCCTCTTCGCACGACAGGCAGACCTTGTAGAGGTTCTGGTTCGCCTTCCCGAGGAACACCCACATCCTGAGTTCCTGGGCCTTGCCTTCCTTCTTGAAGGTCATGTCGAGGAAGTTGGCCATCACGCCGTTGGCCCCGTTGCCCGGGAGCTTGCTTGGCTTGATCTCGACCGTCTTCTTGGCGTCGCTGATGCCCTTGAAGCCGGAGATGTTCTTGAACTCGCCCTCGGCGGCCGCCTTGGGATCGTAGGCGGTCGATCCGGTGGCCTTCTCCTGGCCCGTGATCTCGATGTTCAGTTCGTCGACCTTATGGCCCACGACGATCAGCGACCCCGTGAAGAAGCCGTTCTCCTTGAACGCCCACTCCTCGTTCTTGGCGGGCTTGTTCATCGCGACCCCCCACTCCTTCTTGAACTTCAGGTCGGGGTTCTCTTTTTCCTGCCGGGCGGACAGCAGGACCGCCGCCAGGACGAACATCCGGCTCATGGGATCCTCCTCAACCTTCGCTGGGGATTATACGCTCGAATACGGCGATTGGCGCATGGGCAGGTTCCCGAAAACCACCGACCGAGGATCGGGGCTCCCTCGGAAGCTTCCCGCGACGAGGCGCTGGGAATCAATGCGGGCTCACCCCCAGGATCTGGCGCAGCGCCGGCTCGAGGTCGGGGTGCTTGAAGGGGAAGCCGCTGGCCATCGTGCGGACGGGCTTGCAGCGCTGGCTGCCGCAGAGGACCTCGGCCACCCGGCCGAAGACGAGGCGCAACTGCCAGCCGGGCATCGGGAGTATCGTCCAGCGCCCCAGCACGCGGCCCAGCGCCTTCGTGAACTCCAGGTTCGTGACGGGGCCGGGGGACGTGCCCAGGAGGGCGCCCGAGACCGACTCCTTCTCCGCCGCGTGCAGGAAGAGGTCCACGAGGTCGTCCCGGTGGATCCAGCTCATCCACTGCCGGCCGCTGCCGAGGCGGCCGCCGAGGCCGAGCTTGAAGGGCAGGCTCATCTTTTCCAGCGCGCCGCCCGGGCCGAGCACGATGCCGATGCGCACGCAGACCGTGCGGATTCCCGAGGTCCGCGCCTCCGCCTCCCACTCGCGGCAGACGCCGGCCAGGAAGTCGTTCCCGGACGCGGACTCCTCGAGGAGTTCCTCCTCGCCGCGGTCCCCGTAGTACCCGGTGGCGGAGGCACAGACGAGGACCCGGGGCTTCGCGGCGCGGATGCCGGCGACCAGGTTGCGCGTGCCCACCACGCGGCTGTCCCGGATGCGGGCCATCTTGGCCTTCGTCCAGCGTCCCGAGGCGACGGGGTCCCCGGCGAGGTGGATGACGGCGTCCGTGTCCTGGAGCGGCGCGGGCCCGCTCATCGGGTCCCAGGTCCGGTCGCCGGACGCGCGGCCCAGGGAGAGGACGGAGTGCCCGCGGGCGCGGGCGACCTCGCAGAGCCTGGATCCCACGAAGCCTGAGGCGCCCGTGACCGCGATCCTCATGGCGTGATGATGTCCGAAAGGATCGGTGCGGGCAAGGATACCTCACCGCAGAGTGAACAGAGGACGCGGAGAGACGCCCAGGAATGTGTTCTGGGAACTCCGCGCGCTCCGCGGTGGGATGGCGGACTACTTCGGGGGCGGCGCGGGGGCGTCCTTGGCCTGGAAGGAGGAGAGGGTCAGCGCGACGTTGCCGAGGTCCTGGCCCTGGAAGGCGAGGGTGAGGTTCTTGCACTTGATCGAGGGGCGCTCCTCCTCCGACAGCCGGAGGAAATCCACCACGGCGTCGCGGGCGATGGAGTTCTCCTTGGTCCCCCGGAGGTTCACGGTGTACGGCGTCTCCTTCCACGCCCCCGCGGCCACGTCGGAGTTCCGGGTGATGTTGAAGAGGTTCGCGGGGATCTGCGCCTGGCGCGCCTTGGTCGAGAGGAAGGCAAGCGGGTCCCCTCCCGCATCCATCACCGCGGGGTTCAGCCGCCCCTTCTCCTGGAACGCCTTGATGGTCCGCTTCATGTTCACCATCTCGCCGTAGTCCTCGATGGCGTTCTTGAGGCGGGTGAGCTCATTCCGGGAGACGCGGTGGAGGTAGAACACGAGGCCGCCCAGCCCCGCGGCGAGCAGGATGAGGATCGCCGCGAGGACCCGGCCCCCGCCGCCGCCTTTTCCGGACCCGTTCGTCTCGCCCGCCATCCTAGCGCCCCTTATGCACGGCCTTGAGGTTCACCTGCACCATCCCGTCCGGCGTGGGATTCTGCGGGCCGTTCCAGTCGCAGCCCTTGTAGATCTCCACGGCACGGATCTCCTTGAGGAGGGCGCTGGCGAAGTCGTGGTTGCGCGCCTTCCCCCGGAGGGACATCGTGAGCGATTCGTTGCCCACGGAGGTGGTCTGCTGGATGTCGAGGTTGTCGAGCTCGAGGTAGATGGAGCCTTCCCCCAGCTGCTGCGCGCTGAATTTCCGCTGGAACTCCCCGATGGCGCGGAAGAGCTCCTTCCACGCCTGCCGGGCGGAGATCCGGATGGGGAGCTCCGTCCCCGCCGCCGCGCGCACGGCCCTGTCCTTGTCCTTCACCTTCTCGAAGGCGAGCGCGCCGTCGGAAAGCTCGGGGTCCCCCTTCTCGGCCACCGACTCATAGAGCTCGAGATGCGCCCGGTGGACCTTGACCAGGTCGCGCTTCAGGTCCTTCTGCTTGAACCAGAAGTGGAGCGCCACGGCGGCCAGGAAGACGATCGCCAGCTCCACCGTGACGAGCGCCGTGGTCTTCAGCGCCTCGAACCTCTTCCGGTACTGGAACTCCTCCTGGCGGAAATCCATCCCCAGCGCGTCGATCCCCGCGCCCTTCAGCGCGAGGCCCAGCGACGCCCCCATCTGGGCCGACTGGGCGGGGTTCGCGTCCCCGGGCGGGGGCTCCAGCACCGAGAGGAAGTTGAAGGTCCGCACGGGGATCCGGGTGGCCTGTTCGAGCAGGCGCGCCGCGCGCTCGTCCTCGAAATCGCCCGAGAGGAGGATGTGGGCGGGGCTCGCGCTGGAGGCGCTGGCCAGGAGGAAGCGCGAGATCTCCTTTGCGAGGATCCCCACGAGCGCGCCCTGGGTGTCCTTGTCAAGCGAGGTGAAACGCCGCGACTCCTCCTCGGTCACGATGACGAAGGGCTCGGGGCGTCCCGGGGCGGCGTCCGCGGCCGGCGGCCCGGGCTTCGGGGGCCCCTCCTTCGCTGAAGCTCCGGAGGTCAAGGGCGGGGGAGCGGCCTGGCCGGGACCCGGCGGCGGGAGCGAAAAGCGGATCGTGCGGATCGAGCGCGGCTGCTTCTCCTCGATGAAGACCAGCTTCGTGAACTTCGACGTGCCGTAGATGAGGAGGTGCGGCGCGTCCGTGTCGATGGCTCCCGTGTGGAGCATGGCGTTGAACACGGCGCAGACGTCCAGGTCGATCGCCACGGGGTCCACCCCCGCGTCCTGGAGGACCTTGAGGCGCCGGCCGACCACCTCCTTGGGCACCGCGGCGGCGATCAGGTGGGTCCCCTTGTCCGTCTCCCCGGTCTTGTAGTGGGAGACGATGAGGTCCTCGATCGTGTAGTTGTGGATCAGGCTTTCGAGCTCGAAGCGTACGGTCTTGCGGATCTGGTCCTCGTTCTTGAAGGGGAGGGTGATCTCCCGCAGGATGGCGTCACCGGACTCCAGCGAAGCGACCACGCGCCCCTTGGGGACCTTGGTGACGGCGAGCGCCTCGCGCAGCGCCGCCCCGGCGCGCTCCTCCCAGGGGGTCTCGCCTCCCGGGATGGGGGCCTTGTGGAACTGGAGGATCCGGCCCTTCTTCCCGTCCTGCTCGAACGAGAGGATCTTGACGTTCTCCTCCGCGAGTTCGATGCCGACCGCGCGCGCCATGCCCGCTTTAACGACCCCGGCGCTTCGAGGTTGTCCACTCGCCCGAAAAGACCTCCTCGGCGGGGCCGGTCATGTAGACCCGGCCGTCCCGCGCGTGCTCGACGTGGAGGGTGCCCCCCAGGAGGTCGAGGCGCAATTTCGGCGAGGCGAGGCCGGCCCGGGCGAGGGCCACGGTCACGGCGCAGGCGCCGCTCCCGCAGGCGAAGGTCTCGCCGCTCCCGCGCTCCCAGGTCCTCTGCCGGACGCGGGACCGCGAAAGCACCTGGACGAATTCGACGTTCACCTTGGAGGGGAAGTCGGGATGCGTCTCGATCGCGGGTCCGCGCGTGGTCACGGGCGCCGCATCGGTGGACGGCACGGGGATGACGAAGTGGGGGTTGCCCATGGAAACCACGAAGCCCTCGAACCCGCCGCAGCGCTCCGGGAGCACGTCGGCCTTCCCGTCGGCGCGGACGTGGAAGGCGGGCGGGACGGGGCGCGGCGCGCCCATGTCGACGGTGACCCGGCCGACCTTCCCGTTCTTCGCGTGGAGGACGAGGGAGACGGTGCCCCCGCCCGTCTCGACGGTGATCTCCTTCTTCCGCGTGAGCTTGTGGTCGTAGACGTACTTGCCGATGCAGCGGATCCCGTTTCCGCACATGAGGCCCTGGGATCCGTCGGCGTTGAACATGAGCATGCGGAAATCGGCGGTCTTCGAGGGGGCGATGAGGATGAGCCCGTCGGAGCCGATGCCGGTGTGGCGGTCGCTCACGGCCACGGCCGTCGCCGCCGGATCGGGGACCTTCTCGCGGAAGGCGTCCACGTAGACGTAGTCGTTGCCGGCCCCGTGCATCTTGGTGAAGCGCATCGGGCGGATATCCTACCGGGAATTGAGTCCCTAAGCCATTGACGATTGAACCCTTGACCCGTCCCCCCCCCGAGGGGGGCGTCCCTTCGAACTACCCTGCAGGGCCGGAGGCGGAGTCGCTGGAGACCCGCGCGCGGTTCCGGTAGAATCGCCGTATCTTGAACCTCACGGTGGGCATCGACGAAGTGGGGTACGGCCCCCGCCTCGGCCCGCTCGTCGTGGCCGCCGCGTGCGCCTACGGTCCCCTCAAGGCCTCCGTCCGGATCGCCGATTCCAAGAAGGTCTTCAGCCAGGCGAAGGGGGTGGAGACGCTCGAACCCGCCGTCCTGGGGTTCGTCCCCGCCGCGACCTTCGACGAGCTCCTGCGCCGGTTGGGGGCCCGCCTGCCGGATGCGCCCTGGTACAAGGCCCCGCTCCGCTTCCCCACGGTCCCGCGCCTGCAAGGGCTCGAGGGCGCGTGTGCCCGGCTCGTGGACACCGCCGAGTTCAACGCGGCGGTGCGGAGCCGGAACAAGAGCGAGCTGCTCTTTGAGACGGCGGCGGACCTCATCAACCGCATTCGCGCGGCCTATCCGCCGCCCGTCCGCTTCCTGGTGGGGAAGCAGGGCGGGAGGCACTACTACCTCCGGGGGCTCCAGCGACTGGTGTCGTCCACCGTGTGGGTGCGTGAAGAGGGGCCGGAGCGATCGGTCTACGAGATCCCCGGGGCGGTGATCGAGTTCCTGGAAGACGCGGAGGACCGGCACGAGCTCGTGGCGCTTGCGTCGATGGTGGGGAAGTACGTCCGCGAGGGCGCGATGCGGCTCTTCAACGACTGGTGGGCCGGGCAGGTGGAGGGGCTGCGCCGCACGGCCGGCTACGGGCTCGACGCGGGGCGCTTCGAGCCCGTAG
>JAHFOZ010000612.1 GCA_023261405.1 Planctomycetota bacterium | reverse complement strand
GCGCCCCAGCCAGCAGGCCTCGAAGAAGGAGACCTGGGGGCGGGTGATCGACGCCATCCACAACCTGCCCGACCCCGCGCGCACCATCCTCGTGGAGCGCATCCTCGAGTCCAAGCCCTTCGACCAGATCGCCAAGATCCTCAAGCAGCCCGTGGACACCGTCAAGACGATCTACTACCGGAACACCGAGGCGCTGCGCAAGAAGCTCGGCATCCCCGGCCTCTGATCCTTCCACGTTCCCCACAAATCCTTTGTCTTCGCCCCCCCTTTGTGGTGAATTCCACTCGATGTCCCGCCTCGTCTCCGTCCTCGGGCTCTTCGTCTTCCTGGGCCTCTGCTGGGCGGCCTCCAACCGGCGCCCGGCCATCCGCTGGCGCCTGGTGGCCTGGGGGATGGGGCTCCAGCTGCTCTTCGCGCTCGTCATCCTGAAGACCGCCCCCGGGGAGGCCGTCTTCCGCTGGCTGAGCAACGCCTTCGCCCGCCTCATCGGGTTCACCGACGACGGCGCCCGCTTCGTCTGGGGCTGGCTCTTCGACCACTACAAGTCGCCCTCGGCGGGCGGGGGGCCGATCTTCCTCGTGGACATCCTCATGACGATCGTCTTCTTCGCCGCCCTCATGTCCCTCCTCTACCACGTCGGGCTCATGCAGCCGGTGGTCAGCGGCATCGCGCGGCTCATGCGGAAGACGATGGGCACGAGCGGCGCGGAGACGCTCTCGGCCAGCGCCAACATCTTCGTGGGGCAGACGGAGGCCCCGCTCGTCGTGAAGCCCTTCGTCGCGAAGATGACGATGTCCGAGCTCCACGCGGTCATGGTCGGGGGCTTCGCCACGATCGCCGGCGGCGTCCTCGCCGCCTACGTGAGGTTCGGCGTGGACGCGGGCCACCTCGTCGCCGCGAGCTTCATGAGCGCCCCCGCGGCGCTCGTGGCGGCCAAGATGTTCTACCCGGAGACCGAGACGTCCGCCACCGCCGGGGACGTGCGCATCAGCGTCGAGAAAGAGACCGCCAACGTATTCGATGCGGTCTGCGTCGGGGCGGGCGACGGGCTCAGGCTCGCCCTCAACGTGGTCGCGATGCTCCTCGCCTTCATTTCAATCATCGCCATGCTCAACTGGGGGATCGCGGAGGCCCACCGCTGGTTCGAGCCCGCAGTGCAGGACCCGCTCTCCCTCCAGAAAATCCTCGGCTGGCTCTTCGCCCCTGTCGCCTGGCTGATGGGCATCCCCTGGCAGGACTGTCCGTCCGTCGGCGGTCTCCTGGGGATCCGGATGGTCCTCAACGAGTTCATCGCCTACGACCAGCTCATGAAGATCGAATCGCTCTCCCCCCGCGCGTTCGTCGTGTCCACGTACGCGTTCTGCGGCTTCGCCAATTTCGCCTCCATCGGGGTGCAGATCGGCGGCATCTCGGCCTTTGCGCCCTCGCGCCGCGCGGACCTCGCCCGCCTGGGCCTCCGCGCCATGCTCGCCGGCACGGTCGCCTGCTTCCTCACGGCGTGCATCGCCGGGGCGCTCCTGAGCGACGAGCAGGTGGAGCGCGATTTCCGGAGGAACAAGGCGAGGGTGGCGGCGGACCCGAAGGAGAAGGCGCGCCACCTGGACGCGTTCCTGGAGAAGTACCCGCAGTCGCCCTATGCGGACGAGTTCCGGCGGGCGAAGGCGGAGCCGGCCCCGAAGTAACCCCGGCCTATTTGGGCGCGATTCCCTGGCGCGCCTGGCGGCGCTCTTCCTTCTTCGCCGGATCGTCGGGCTTGCCGTCGGTGGCCGCGCCGGCGCCGCGCACGAACAGCTTGAAGCCGTCCGCCCCCATGACGCGGCAGAAGTCGCCGACTTCCTTGATGCCGTAGGGCTCCAGGGCGAAGGGGCTCCAGCGGTCTCCCGCGCCGTTCGAGCCCGTGTAACCGCCCAGCTCCCCGCCCGCCCGCATGACGAAGCGGACGAGGTACTCCATCTTGAGCACGTCCCGGGTGGTATTCTTGAGCAGCACGCGGACCCCGAAGTTGTGGTCGGCGTCCTCGCGATGGATCCGGTCCACCACGACCGCGTCGGAGTGGAAGCTCTCCCCCACGCTCGTGCTCAGCGCCGACCACTCGATCGTCTTGGCGGGCGGCCGGAGCCGGTCCGTGTCGAGTTCCGAGATCTGCGGATGATCCACGTCCTTCGGGTCGAACGTGATGTCCGTGCCGAGGTCGAGCGGCTCGCCGCCGGGCCCCTCCTGGGCGGAACCGCAGCCGGCCACGGCCAGGATCGCGAAGAGCGCATACCTCATCGTGAATCTCCTCCCCTGACGGACGTCATGGGCCCTTCAGACCGAGCAGGGCCTGCTTGAACCGGGCCGTGCGCGCGGGATCGATCGGGAACTTTCCCGCCCCACGCTTGGCGGTCTCGTCGTGGATCGCCTGGACCCGCCCGTCGAGCTCCGGATGGGTGGCATACGGGCCGCCCTTGGACTTCGGCAGCCGGGCCACGAAATCGGCGAGGGCCTTGGGCGAGTACTTGACGCCCGGGCGCGACAGGAAGTCCAC
>JAHFOZ010000611.1 GCA_023261405.1 Planctomycetota bacterium | reverse complement strand
TACCATCGGCATGCGACCCGTCGGCGTTGGTTGCGAGCTGCGTGTCTCCCACGCCGCCCGGGAGGAAGTTGTTGAAGAAGACCCCCGCGTAGTTCACGAAGAAGATCCGGCCGAAGGGCACCGCGAACCCGTGCCCGCGCAGGAGGATCCACCAGCGCAGCGCCAGGATCGTGTACGGCACGAGCAGCGCCGCCGCCATCGCGAAGATGAGACCCTTGTTCGCCCGGCCGAAGAGCGAAAGAAAGCCCTCCACCGGGATGGCCTTCACGTCCTTCTCCTCGTGCTCCGTCCTCCGGCCGTTCTTCCAGGCGAACGAGATTCTCCCGTCCTTCCTCACGACCTCGGTCCCGTCGAAGCGCACCCAGCCCGCGTCCGGCCCCGGGACCTCCCACCCCGTGCGGTCCTCCCACTGGATGAGATGGTAGACGTAGACGAGGAAGCCGGCGGTGACGGCGAACCGGACCGCGTGCCAGAGCCAGCGCTTCACGGGACCCCGCGGACCCGCGTGCGGGCGTCGAGCACGCCCGCCATCTCGGCGGCGTAGAGTTCCATCACCCGCCGCGCGAGGGCCGCGGGATCGACCCCCAGGTCCTCGAGGGACCGCGTCTCCACCCCGACGTCCAGCGCGCGCCGGATGTTGATCCCGAAATGGATCTTCGACGAGACCGGCGTCAGCGTGGCGATGGAGATCGAGAGCTTACCCGGACCGAGGAAGAGATCGTCGCCTTCCCGCCGCACGTCCTTCCCAAGTTCCGAATGCACAAGCACCGAGAGAAGCCTCTGGCGGAGCACGGTCTTCTCGAGGTCGAGGTCGAAATGCTCCACGATGAAATGGAGCATGTGGGGGCTGGCGATCCTCGAGCGCGCCCGAACGTCCTCGAGGTCCACCATGTTCGCGAACGGGACCTCGCAGCCGCCCATGAAGGCCACGATCGAGTCGCCCTGCACGCCGAAGGTCCGGTAGGCCCAGAGGGAGTGGATCTGCGTGCCGTCGTAGTCGATCCGCCCCTCCGCGAGGTGGGTCTTCACGGGGCCAGGGCTTTCTTCCACGCGTCGGAAGTCCTGACCACATCGCCCTTTCCCGTGAGCTCGCGGAGCTTCTCGTGAGCCATGAGGCCGACGCTCGGGTCCTTGTCGCCCACGGCGGCCACGAGACCTTCCACCGCCTGGGGCAGGCGGCCGAAGGTCGCCAGGGCTTTCACCGCCGCCCGGCGGACGGCCGCCTCCGGCTCCGAGAGCGCCGCCAGCAGGACCGCCACGCCGTCCGGGTTCCGGATCGCCGAGATCGTGGCGCAGGCCTGCGAGCGGACCATGGGATGGCGGTAGGGGTGGTCCGACAGGGGATCGTCCTTGGGGGCCTGCCAGTGGAGGACCGCCACGGGGTGCTGGAGGAAGGCCGTGTCGCCGATCTTCGCCAGCGCCTCGAGGGCGCCCGTCACCACGAGGTAGTGCCGGTCCTGGAGGTGTTCCGCCACCTTCCCCGCCTCCCGGTCTTCGCCGAGCTCGACCACCCCGAGGTATCGCTCGTAGGGGTCGGCGCTCTTCACGTTCGCCTCGGGGCCCGCGCAGGAAGCCGCCGCGACGAGCAGGGCGAGGGGAAGCGTTCTCATGGTGGGCGGCATTATAGCCCTGACGCAGCGCAGAGCAAACAGAGACCACAGCGCGGCATCGCCGCAACCAAAGGGCTGTTGCGGCGGTTGCCGCTCGAATCACGAATCACGCATCAAGAATCACGGGCTGAGGCACTACGCCCATTTTTAGACAGAGACCACGAAGCCGCGTCCCGGAGGGTTCGACTCCTTTGGCTCTGTTTTCTTTGCAGTGAATTACTTGCGTTTGACGACCCAGCGGTAGACCGCGTCGGCGATCGCGCGGGCGAGCTTCTTCTGGGTCTCCGGCTGACCCAGCTGGCGTTCGGCTGCGCGATTGGAGACGAACTCCAGTTCCACCAGCGAGGAGGGGCAGCAGCGCGTCCCGTTCAGCACGCGGAGGTTCCGGTCGTCCTTGGTGCCGCGGTCCTCGCTGGACCAGACGCCGCCCAGCTCGCCGCGGATGAGGCCGGCGATGTCGCGGCTGTCTCGGTCCCGCGCGCCGTGCGCGTTGGCGGGCACCCAGACCTCGAAGCCGCGAGGCGCGGCGTGATCCACCCAGTTGGTGTGGATGGAGAGGAAAAGGTCCGGCTTCCATGCGTTCACCTTGTCCACGCGCACGTCGAGGTCCTCGTCCACCCTCGTGGAGAAATGCCGGTCCGAATCCCGGGTCATGGGCGCCCTGGCGCCCCAGGACTCGAGAATGCGCTTGAGCTCCAGAGAGACCCCGAGGTTGATGTCCTTCTCCATGAGGAACGTGCCTCTGCCGCCGGTGTGCACGCCGCCGTGGCCGGCGTCGATGGCGATGGTGATGTCCCGGAGGTCGCGCTCCAGCTTGGGGACCGGAATCGGCACGGGGGTCGGGGGGGTCAGGGGCTTCTTCGCCAGATCGATCATGGGGGCGCGGCGGAGGATCTCGGCCAGGCGGGCGGGGACCCT
>JAHFOZ010000217.1:1758-8634 GCA_023261405.1 Planctomycetota bacterium | reverse complement strand
AACGGTAACATCTCGCGCAACACGGGGCTTGCGGCGCCCGGGCCGCTCCGCGGCCGGCGCCGCCGCGGCTTTGCCTCCGGCTCATGGCGGACGGCTCCGATGACTCGAGCAATCCCTGCGGCGCCTGAAGGCCGCTTGACTCATGTGGAGGGCGGGGGTATCATCAACCGTTAGTCGGCGCTCCCGGGGGGATTGCTTCGGTAAGGGAGAACGCGGTTGCCTGATCTGACCATACAGGTCCAGGAAGTCAAGGGCCTGCCCGGGACGGCACTGGTCATCCTGGCGGGCTCGATCGATGCCAAGACCGTCATCACGTTCCAGACCCACCTCAATTCCGTCAAGGAGCGCGGTATCGAGCGATTTGTGCTCGACATGGAGAACGTGAAGTACGTCAACTCGACGGGCCTGGGATATCTCATCAACCTGTCGGACTCGGTGACCCCAGAAAAGGGCGGCATCTCACTGGTCAAGGTCCAGCCGAAGGTGAAGGTCGTCTTCGACATGCTGGGCCTGAACGCCTTCTTCAAGATCTTCCCGACGCGGGACGAGGCGATCAAGCACCTGATGGCGGAGCCCGTGGGCGGGGGGTCCGACCGGACCGTGGTGCTCAAGACCCCCCAGTTCGCCGCCCCGTCGGCGGCACCCGCGCCACAGATGGCGCCTCGCCAGACCCAGGTGCGTCCCGCGCCGACGCCCGCGCATGTGGCGCCACACGCCCCGGCGTACGCGACCCCGGCGCCCGTGTCGCACACGCCGGCCCCCGTCTCCGCGGCCTCGTCCGAGACGCTTCACGTGGAGTGCCAGGCCTGCAAGGCGCTTCTGGCCGTCAAGGACGTGGGCACCTACAAGTGCCCGCGCTGCCTCACCCCTTTCAACTACGTGGGGAACGGCCGCGTCAGCTTCCTCCCCCGCCAGAAGACCCTGCCCGTGCAGCTGAGTCTCAACTTCAGCCCCGAATGCACGGACGGGCTGCTCGAGTTCGTCCGCCGCCTCTCCACGAAAAGCGGGTTTTCCACGGCGGGAATCTCCGAGGTGCAGGGGGCCGTTAAAGAGACGGTGGAGATGATCAAGCGTCATGCCTACGGCGGGAACGAGAACAACGTCTACCACGTCCTGATGCTCTCCGTGGACTCGGAGCTGGAGCTGCGCTTCGCCGACTACGGCGCCTCGCTCAACTCCGACAAGGGCGACCTCTTCGGCCCCGTCCGCCGTGTCATGGACCGCTTCGACCTCAAGCACCATCCCAAGGGGGGGAATGTCGTCACGCTGAGCAAGAAGGCGAAATGAATATGGTGACCACGCTGGCGTTCCTGGGCAACCTTCACATGGGCGAGATCCTCATCATCGTCCTGGTGATCCTGCTCCTCTTCGGCTCCGCGAAGATCCCCGCCCTCATGAAATCCATGGGCTCCGGCCTCAACCAGTTCAAGAAGGGGTTGAAGGAGGGCGAGCAGGAGGCCGAGGCTGAACTGAAGAAGGAAGCCGAGAAGAAGGAAGCCGAGAAGAAGGAAGCCGAGAAGCCCGCCGATTCCGAGAAGAAGTAGGCCCATCCCCTCCGGCCCTTTTACCTTTTCACCATGGGACTCGACCTGCTCGCCTTTGCCGCCCACCGCGACGACATCGAGATCACCTGCGGCGGGCTCCTCATCCGCATGGCCGGGAAGGGCTATAAGGTCGGCGCCTGCGACCTGACCCAGGGCGAGATGGGGACCCTGGGCTCCGCCGCCGAGCGCAAGGCTGAATCCGAGGAGGCCACCCGGATCATGGGACTCGCGGTCCGCGTGAACTGCGAGCTGCCCGACGCGGGCGTCTTCAACATCCGCGAGTACCAGACGCGCGTGGTGGACGTCCTCCGGGAGCACCAGCCGCGCGTGGTCGTCCTCCCCGGCCTGGAGCAGCGCCACCCGGACCACCGCATCACGCCCCAGCTCGTCTTCGACGCGTGCTATTTCTCGGGGCTTGCCCGGTTCGGGAAGGGGGCGAAGCACCGGCCCCACAAGATCCTCTATTGCCACACCCACTTCGAGGACCGCAAGCCCACGTTCATCGTCGACATCAGCGCCCAGATCGAGCAGAAGATCGCCGCGGTCCTGGCCTACAAGACCCAGTTCCCGGACCGTGAGAAGACCACGGAATGGCTGCGCGCGCGCTCGCGGGGCTACGGGCTCATGATCGGCGCGACGTACGGCGAGGGCTACACCCAGCGCGAGGCGATGCAGGTGGACGACGTCGTGACGCTCCCCGTGGCGAGCATGTGATAAAGTAAACCATTTACTTTATCATATCATTCCCGCGTCACCAGGATCCGCCCGCCCTCGGCCGTCATGTCCACGTCGAGGTCGAGGTTCGCCTCCAGCACGTCCTTGAGGAAGCGCGGGAGGTCCAGCGGCTGGATGAAGAGGAAGACCCGGCCCCGCTCCTTGTCGGGCACCAGCTTCCAGGACTCGGCGAAGACCGATTTCGTCTCGCGGAGGAATTCGACCTGGAGCTTGCCGACGCCCGTCTCGTCCACGAAGTAGAAGAAGCGCTCCAGGCGGCGCAGGCGGGGAAGGGGGGTGACGGCGTCCGCGTTCACCAGGCGCACGGCGTCCCCCTTGCGGAGGACCCAGCCCTCGAGCGCGGTGGTGTACGTGTGCTCGTAGGGGGGCTGCATCCCCGCCCTCTTCGCGGCCTCGGCGAGCGTGAAGGCGCGCGGGCGGAGCGGCGTGTCGAGGCTGAAGGTCCGGATCTTCGCGTTGGGGCGGACGACTTCGGCGTGCGGGAAGATCACGGTCCGATGGCTGCCCATGTCGGGGCGGGTCGAGGGGCGCAGGCGGTCCTGGAGGTCCTGGCCGAAGAGGAGCTTGTAGCGGACGTCCTTGTCCCGGCGGACCTCGAAGTACACCTTCTGCCGGAGGTCCTCCGGGCTGAGCTCGAAGTAGAGGACGTGAAAGTGCCTGGGGAAGTGGAGCAGGCGGAGCCGCGTGCGCACCGTGATCGACTCGCCGGGGGCCAGGAGGCCGGTGTTGAAGAGGGGCACCCGCTTCCCGGCGCGGGCGCGGTCGTAGATCCATTCATTGCGGTCCGCGACGAGCTCGAGATGCCCCGGCTGGTCCTTCTGCCAGCTGGCGATGGCGCTGGCCATTTCCTGGCTTTCCGGGTCGGCGAGCAGGGTCATGTCTCGGAGGATCAGGGAGGAGGAGGAATCGTTCCGGAGGCGCAGGATCGCGGTGGACAGGTCCCCCTCGCGCGGCTGAAGGGCGGGGGTGTCGAGTTCCGTGGTGACGGCGAGGGCGGACTCCGGAACGCCGGGCGGCCGCGTCGCCGGGGAACAGGCCGCGAGGAGGGCGGTCAGGGCGAGGACAACTCCTGGTCTTCCCATACGGTCTCGAAGGCGTCCCGGAACGCGCGGGCCGCAGACTCGTCCCGGAGGATCACGAGGTTCTCGTGGTTGGCGACGTCGCCCATCACGGTCCAGTTGTACGAGCCGGTGAGCACGATCCTACCATCCAGGACGGCGGATTTGTGGTGGAAACTTGCCCTTTCGTCGCCGCGCGGGGTGACGCGACGGACGGAGAGGCCGCGGTCCCGGAGCGCGTCGGCGCCGGCGGCGTCGGTCTGGCGGGCATCGAGAAGGAGGCGCACGGAGACTCCCGCGCGGCGGCGCTCGGCGAGGGCATCGACCAGTCGGTCGGAAGTCAGGTGGAACATGGCCACGAGGACCTCGCGGCGCGCGGATTTCAGCTCGGCGATGATGCGGGCCTCAAGGAGGCGTTTCTCGCCGGTGGGGGCGAAGTGGGCTTCGATGGCGGGGTCGGGGCGGGCCCCGAGGAGGAGGGCCCCGAGGAGGAGGATCAGAGCAGCTTGTTGTGCGGTCCGACCTTGACGACCTTGGGTCCCGTGAAGCGGGCCAGTTCCGCCGCGTCGAGGTAGCCGTAGGCCATGATGATCAGCTCGTCGCCCACCTTCCCCATGTGGGCCGCGCCGCCGTAGAGGCAGAAGTTTCCGCTCCCGGCGGGCTCGGGGATCGTGTAGGTCTCGAAGCGCCGGCCATTGGTCACGTTGGCGATCAGGACCATCTCGTAGGGGTGGATGCCCGAGGCCACGAGGATCGAGGAGTCGATCCCCATGCTCCCGTCGTACTTGAGCACGCTCTGGGTGACGGTGGCGTAGGCGATCTTCGCGGTGCACATGCGCTTGAGCATAGGGCCGCAGAGGATACCAGAAGGTCGCTTCGGCATCAATCATCCTGGCCCTCCTTCGTTCCGTTCGAGGTCCGAGTTCCGGAGGGCACGCCCTCCTTCGCCGGAGGAGAGGCGCCGGGGGCGGTTTTGTCGACAGGGAAAATTCAGGGTCAGGGGATGCAGCGGCGGGTGGTGATGAGGGAACTCCAGTCGTCCCCGCAATGCCGCTCCACGTGGCCCGCCTCCCGGAGGACATTGCCCTCCAGATTGCGGCCGTCCCCGTGGTTGAGGATTTCGTCGCAGCCGACGGGGTCCTCATCCCGCAGGTCCCCGACTTGGCGGGCGGGTCCGAGATACTGGATTAGGAGGAGTCTCACCTTCATGGCGCACACTCCCCCCGATCGCGGAAGGAGGCCCACTCCCCGGGAGACAGGTTGATCACATCGCCGGACTTGTAGAGTACGTTGCCGCCGGATCGATGGTTGTTCCAGTCGTCGCAGCCGACGGGCACCGAGCCCGGTTTCTTGAAGACGGACTCGGCGGGGCCCAGGTACTGGAGGTCGCCGGGGAAGTACGCTCCGAGGGCGGGGCAGAGGAGGAGATCTGCGTTCGAGGAGTCGATGAGGGGGGGCTGGGTGCGAGTCATCACCACCCAGAATTCCCGGCCTTGTCCGTAGCACGTCCTCCATTCGGTCCCCCGGCCGCCGAACTGGGCCGCATAGATGTACTTCATCTTCCAGAGCTGGCTCAGGTTCCCCGCGCAGGCGCTGACCCGCGCCCTTTGCATCGAATGAGGGATCGCCACGATGGCCAGCGCGACGAGGCTGGCGAAGAGGCCCATGGCGAGAATCCCGAGAACCAGGGTCCTGAACTTCGGGTGTTGCACGAAGGCGCTCATGTCCTGCCTCCCATGAAGGCGCGGACCAGGAGGAGGGGTGTTAACGAATCTGCGGCGCTGAAACGTCAACGGCGGTGCCGGGGGAGGGGGGCTTGTCCCCCCTCCCCGCGGCTCTACGGCGCGAGCTTCGTCCTGGCAGTCTCAGACCAGAGGACGTCGTTCAACTCTGCTTCGGTGACGCTGCCATCCTTCCGGAGGACGTTGCCACCGTACTCCGGGCCGTGGTTGCCCTCCACGTCCGCGCCCACCGGGTCGCCCCCCTCCAACTTGGACCAGAGGACGGCCGGGCCGCGGTAATCGGTGGCGCCCACGTCTCCCATCTCGCCCTTCACGGGGCAGAAACAGACCTCGACCTGGGAAGGCGCGATGAGGGGGGGAGTGGTCTTCTGGAACGAGAGCCAGAATTCCGACCCCAGGGCCTTGGGCACGGCGCCCCGGTGCCCGGCGGCATACACCTGGGACATCTTGTAGAGTTGCGACAGGTTATTGGCGCACGCGGTGATCTTGGCGAGCCTGATGACGTGAATGATGGCCGGGATGAGAAGACCCATAAGAATCGCGATAATGACGATCACGACCAGCAGCTCGACCAGCGTGAACCCTCCTGCGCTCCCTTTCCGGGCTGAGCTACGGAGGGCAGGCCCTCTTGCTCTTCCTTCGGGGGTTGAGCTTCGGGGGGCCAGTCCACCTTCGCGCCAACCTCGGGGTTGCGCTTCGGCGGGGCCCGCCCCGCCCGTGCGCCGCTCAAAGGACACTGTGACCATGCGCTCACCTCCTGTTCCGCATTTTCAAAGAACCGACACATTATCTCATGGGCCGGGTCCGCCAGGCCCCGTTCATGCACGGGACCGGCGAGGCGCCCCGCCCGGATTGCCGCGCCCTAACGGCCGACGGCGCTGCAGCCCCCCTCGAGGGTGGCTTTGCGCCAGAGATCGCCAGCGTCCGTCACGACCCGCCCGGACTTCCGGAGGATGTTCCCGCCCTCCCGGCCCCGGGGGTGGTGGTTCAGGTACTCGTCGCAGCCCAGCAGCCCGTCCCCGCCCATCGTCGCCGGGTCCGTGGAGGGCCCGAGATACTGGACCGGAGGAGGATTCACGTGCTCGGTGAAGGGGCACTGGAGCGTCCGGGGCGTCACGAGCGTCGGCGCCGCCTTGGCCACCGCGGCCCAGAATCCCCGGCCGCGCTCCGCCACCGGCTTCGGGAGGGAGGACCACGCCGAATGCAGGCCCTTCAAGTTGCCGGCGCAGAGCTGCACTTTCTCATGTCGGCTCGCGCGACTGAACGCGGGCACCGCCATCGCGACCGCGACGGCCAGGACGCCGAGCAGCACAAGGAGCTCCACTATCGTGAACCCTCCTTCGCTGCTTTGGGGGGTCGAGCTACGGAGGGCAAGCCCGCCTTCGCTTCGCTTCCCGGATGGATCTCCTGCGAGGCCGGCGGTTCGACACGCTCGATCCGCCGGGTCGCCCCCGTGCGGTGCATCCCGGTGAATCACCGCCGACTCACCGCCAGGCCCTTCTTCATCCGTATTCACTGTACTGATGTACTATAACACTTGCCCGGGCGGATTCAAGAGGGGCCGCGACGATTTCCTCCGGACGTGCAGGAACCACGCCGCGGCCAGCAGCGCGAAGAGGGCGGAGCCGAGCAGCCCCTCCCGGGCGCACGCGGGCCGGAATGCGAACGTCACGACGTGCCGCCCCGCCGGCACATCCACGGCCCGGAAGGCGGTGTCGATCTCCCGGATGGGGACCTCGCGGCCATCCACCTCCGCGACCCATCCCGGGTAGTACGTATCGGACAGCCTGAGGACCG
>JAHFOZ010000217.1:603-1748 GCA_023261405.1 Planctomycetota bacterium | reverse complement strand
GCCGGTGGCGTCCACCGCGAGCTCGATGTGGTCGGTCGTGCGGGAGGTCCAGGTCACCGAACCGGACTTGGACAGGGTCGCCCGGGGGAGGGCGCCGTCGTTCCGGTAGAGGCGCAACGCGCCCCACTCGCCCACCTTCACGAGCCTGCCCGTGATGTCGTCGGACGGCAGGATGAGATACTTCACGTTCGCGGCCATGAGCTGCGGCGAGTCAAGAGCTCCCTGGAAGACGACCCGGCCGCTGCCCACGGCTCCTCCCCCCCCGCCGAGAAGGTATGCGACGCTCCAGGTCGGTGCGATGGCGTCGTATCCCGCCGGGGCCTCAAGCCCGCGCAGGGCGAGCAGGTTGTTGCTGATCGAGAGCGCCCAGGGGTTGGGGGGATACACCCCACCCGGGCTCCTGGCAATCCGGAACGGCTCCCGCTCCGTCTCGCGCAATCGTCGCAGCACCTCGGGCTCCTCATTGAGAATTGCGGGATCGGCGTGCGCGTTCCAGTGGAGGAAGGGGGGCAGGAGATCCACGAGGATGGCCCCGAACGCCAGCGCGGCCGCCAGGCGCGGCCGGGGGCGGATCGCGAACGCGGCGGCCACCGCCAGGCCGAAGCCCGCCCCCGTTTCCACGAGCGCGGCCGTCCGCAGGTTGGAGACGTGCAGCGGGAGCGCTACGAGGAGGAGCGCCGCGGAAGCCGCAAGCACAAGAGGTACGCGGCCCGGGCGCTCCGCCAGAGAATCCCACCCGAAGGCCGCCAGCACGACGATACAGAACCCCAGGACGTGGACCCAGCGCGAGGGCATGCTGAGCCTGAGGATCGGCACCCATTGCAGAACCTCGCCCAGCGGCCGCACAAATGCGAAGAGCAGCGCCGCGCCCCCGAAGATCGCGAGGAAGCGTCCCATCGGCTCGCGCCGCGCGCGAACGGCGCCGGTCAGCGCCAGCGCCGCGGCCGCCAGGCCGGCGTAGATCGAGAGCTCGGAGCGGACGAGCGGGTCGGGGTTGGGGCTTACCTTATCGAACACGAGGCTGAACACGCTGGCGGCGGCCCGCCAGGGGTGGTCGTAGACCAGCGCGAAGTCCGCGCCGGGGATGCGGAGGCCCTCCTGGATCGTCTCAAGCCTCGCGAGGATCGCGGCCAGCCCGACCCCCA
>JAHFOZ010000217.1:0-593 GCA_023261405.1 Planctomycetota bacterium | reverse complement strand
GAATTTCGCGGCAAAGAGACTCCTCTCGCGCGTGAGGATCAGCGCGAAGAGGAAGAGGAAGGCGTGGAGCGCGTACTGGGGATGGCTGCCGAGGACGGCCAGCCCCATCGCGGCGCCCGCGAGGGCGGCGCGGGAGAGATCGCGCGCGGCGAGGCCCCTGTGGATCGCGAGCAGGGCGAGCGGGGCAAAGACATTCACGCCCTCCAGGATGCCCGTGGAGAACCACAGCGAGTTGTAACCGAGGAGCATCCAGAGCATCCCTCCCGCCGTCGAGGCCGCGGGACTCCGTCCGAGCCCACGGAGCAGCCCGTACATCGCCGCGCCCGAGAAGAAGAAGTGCAGGAGGATCGTCAACTCGTAGGCGCAGTCCGGGCGGAAGAGGGCGAAGGCGATGAGGTGCGGCGGGTAGAAGGGGTGGACCATCGTGTCTGAGTAGAGCGGGTAGCCGAAGAAGAGGCGGGGATTCCAGAGGCGGAGTTCGCCCTGGCGGAGCCCGTCGCCGTAGAGCCGGTGGAGCCAGGGGAGGAGCAGGGCAGTGTCACCCCGGTCCACGGCGGGGCGCCAGGCGGACGTTTCCGGGGGGACAGGCTGCC
>JAHFOZ010000216.1 GCA_023261405.1 Planctomycetota bacterium | reverse complement strand
CGATGTTCTCCGGGTCGAAGTAGGCGGGGTTCTTGGCGAAGCTGGCGCCGGCGGAATGTTCGATTCCCTGGTCCACCGGGAGGATGCTGATGTAGCCGGTGCCGCCGAGCCGGCCTGTGTTGAAGATCTGCTGCAGGCTCCGGAGCACCTGGGGGTTCCGATCGCTCTGGGCGAAGATGCGGTCGACGAAATCCGGGCCAGGGAGGTGGAGCTTGGCCTTGTCCACCTTGGGCTTGTGACCGAGGAGGCTCTCGGCCTGGGGGCCGAGGATCTGGGCGATTTTTCCGGCGCTCTCGGTGGCGGTGGCCATGTCGTGTTCAGACGGGGTTCATCCCGCCTCTCCTTCGCAGACGGTCATTAAACCAACGGCGGGAGAAGATATCCATCCCGGCGTGCGGGGTCAACTGTTCGAGAGGGGGCCGCAGCGAGAACAGGGTTTACCCTGCGCGGGACCGGTTCGTCCTATCCATGAATGCTCCACGGGTTTGCGCTGGCCCTGATCGTGCTCCGAGCGTCGCCCCCCTGCCAGGCCCGCGAACTCGTCGAAAGGTTGCGATCGGACGAGATCGAGCAGAGGGAGGAAGCGGCGCGCCGGCTCAGGGACCTGGGTGAGGGGGCGCGCGCCGACCTTGAAAAGGCATCCGGGGATCCCGACCCGGAGGTTGCGGGCCGTGCCCGGCACGTGCTTCGCCTGATCGAGGTCCGCGGGCGGCTGACCCCCAACCTGATGAATGCCATGCATTGCGTGGATGAGCGCCTGGCCGCAGGCGAGGGACGGCACTGGACCCAGGCATTCTTCGAAGCCCTCGAGTTGGAGGGGATTCAGACGGAGGACCTGGGCGGACTGTTTCCCGAGGTGGTTCAGGGGTTGGAGACGATCGATGAGAAGTATTCGCTTCTGCACGAGGTGCGTCGCCGGGGACTTGTTCCTGCTGCAAGGGGGATTCTCTGGCTGCTCGAGGACAAGGATGTGGGCACCTGCCGACAAGCTGCCCACGTGCTCCTGACGCTCGGCTGGAAGGAAGCGACTCCGGAGTTCGTCGCCCTTCTCAGGAGCGGCGATTACGACAAGAGGGCCATCCCCCGATGGGGCCTGAAGGGGATGGATCTGCGGCCCGTGATGAACGATATCCTATGCTTGCTCGAATCCGAGGACGAGGAGATCCGATCGAGCGCGGTCCGGGCGGTCGGAGACCTCGGAATCAGGGCTGCGGAACCGCGGCTCATCGAGATCCTGAAGCACGACTCGCGGGATGAAGACCTCCGGTGGGCTGTGGCCCTGGCCCTCGGAAAGCTGGCCCTGCCGGATACGGTTCGCAGCGTCATCCCCCTTCTCGGGTCTGCTGGGACGAACACCCGCTGGGGCGCCGTGAAGACCCTCGGTGAACTGGGGGATCCCGGCACCATCCCGGCGATCACCGCGCTCCTCGACGATCGGGAGGAATCGGTGCGCATCGCGGCCGCCGAGGCGCTCGGGAAGGTGGGGAATGGGGAATCGGCCCGAAAGCTCCTGGCCATTCTCCGGCAGGAGGACCGCGACGAACCTGAACGTCTGGCGATCCTGAAGGCGCTCGTGGAGCTGCGCGACATGGGTGCCGCGAGCGGCCTCGAGTCCCTGCTGAGGAGCCAGAGTTCCTGGGTCCGAAGGGACTCGATCTCAAGCCTGGGCAGGCTGGGAGCCACGAAGGCGACAGGGAAGCTTGCCGCATTCCTGGGACGAAAGGCGGATTATGACCGGCTCGATGAGCAACTGCCCGCCATCCTCGCCTTGGGCCGGATGGGAGCGAAGGACACCATCCCCCTGCTGGAATCTTTGATGGCGGCATCCGAGGAAGGAGTCGTCCTTTGGATGGCGGCCTCGAGTCTCTGCCGGATGGGGGTGCGGAAGTCGGCCGCGCCGCTACTTCGGGCTGCGGAGGATGCGTTGCATGGCCTGCGCAGTGGTCCGATCGATGATGAGGATGCGGAGTTCTGCCCGTTGAATCCGCTGAACGCCCTGCGGCAACCCGGCATCTGGGAGAAGCTGGGCAAGTCGCCCATCCCGGAAACGTGCAGGGGCACGATCCGGGAACTCCTGACGAGGGTCGCAGGGCGGGTTGGGCTGGGGCTGGAGGTCCCAGAGTCGCGGTACTGGAAAGAAGATATGTGGATGCGGAAGAGCGGGGTGATCCGGAGCCGTGCGGGGGAAGTGTCCGTCCTGCAGGCGCTGGAGGAGTTGCTCCCCGGTGAGCCCTTTTCCTTCATCCTCGAGGCCGACCGCATCCGCGTCCTCCCGACTCGGGATGCGATTGACATCTGGAAGGCCTGGACTGTCGGAGAGAAACTCCGATAGTGAAATCATATACCGATGGCGCCGTCGAAGCCGATCGGTATAATGCAGTGGCACGATGCGTACGACGTCCGGCCGTCCCGTTCGAAGAAGGTAGTTCCACGCCCGCCCGCGCGCCGGCGGGCGCATCTCTATCCCGCCTCACTTCAGGCCCCCGTAGCTCAACAGGATAGAGCACCGGATTTCTAATCCGGTGGTTGCTGGTTCAAGTCCAGCCGGGGGTACTTCGACTCGGACCTGTAGGGTTGCCCTCGCTCAGCACAAGTACTTCGACTCGGTCGCCCTGGAAGCAAGCTGGCGATTTTCTTGGCGGGAAGACCCGCCGCCCGGGGTCGGCTTCCCACGATCGGGCAAGCCCGGATTCCGGGGCTCACTCTTTCTTGGGCGTATCCCCTGGCTTGGGGCGGTCGTCCACGCTCCGGACGGACGGCAGGGGCCGGGTCGCCCGCTTGAGAAACAGGATGGCGAAGCAGGTGCTCCAGGTTTCCGTTTCCGTAGTGGACCCCTTCCAGGAGCCGTCCGCCCTTTGCGCCTTGAGGAGCACCTGCGCACCCTCGACGTACCAGTCATGAGCTCCGATGAGCTGGATCCCGGTCAGGTCTCCCGCGCGCTCGAGGGAGTAGAGGTAGTAGTAAAAGGACGAGTCCTTGCCGGCTTGCGGATTGTCCGTCACGCTGAAATTCGCCCCCAGCCATGCGAATCCCTTTGAGATCGAGGGGTCCTTGAGGGGGGGCTGCTTGAGGAGAGAGTCCAGGATGGCGAGCGCCCCGATCGCTCCGCACGACATGCTGCCGTATCCGCTCTCGGCCTGCTTCTCGCCGTAGTTCCAGCATCCGTCCTTCTGCTGGTCCCTTTCCCACCATGTCTTGGCGCGGCGCAGGACCTCCTCGGGCAGCTCGACGCCGGCATCGTGGCAGGCGCGGATGCCGAGCGCCGCGTACTGGGAGTTGGAGTTGTCCCCTGTCTTCTCCGTCTCTCCACTCGCCGAACTCCGCTTGATCTTGATCGCCGGCAGGGTCTCGCCCTTGCCCGCTCTCGGAGGGGCCGGCTTCCGGTCGAACCCGGGCAAGGGCTTGAACGACTCGCCGTAGGCCCATTGCCCGTTCTCGCACTGGGTGTCCGCGAGGAACTGACCGCACTGGGCGATGACGGATTGATAACGCAGGGCATCCAGCTTCTGAAGGATCATCGCCAGCAGGACCATGTTGTAGGTGAATTCCTTGGACGACTTCCAGATCGGCTCTTCGAAAGCAGTCTTGAGCAGCTTCTGAAAGGCGGGGTCCGTCTCCTGGACCCCGGCATGAAGGAACGTCCACAGGACGAGCTCGGTATCCTGGCGCTTGATGGCCTTCTTCTTCAGAACCCCGATCCCCCGATCGATGGCGCGATCGACCGGCACGGGATCCAACCCTTTCCCCTGCTTGTCCTGGCCTGCGACGAAGAGACTCAAGAATGCCGCGATGGCGACGCGGTTCATGAGCATGGTTTCATTTCCCGGTGATCCCCCACAACGGTCGTGACGCCATCAACGATGGCGTGCCATCAAAGCCCCGGCACCTCCCACCCTTTCCGGTAGATGCGCCGGATCAGGGCGTTCGCCTCGGCCGAGCCTTCCAGCTTGAGCTCCGCGGAGTTCCACGTGAGGAGCTTTCCGGGGACGCGGTTGGCGATCACGCCCAGGAGCACGAACTCGGTGAGCGGGCCCGCGTAGTCGAAGTTCGCCGAGGGCGTGCCCTTTCCGAGGCAGGCGTCCACCCACTCGTGCCAGTGGTTGCCGCTCTCGATCGCGGGCATGGCGTGGTCCTTGAAGTTCTCCTTGGGCAGGAGCACCGGGTTGGAGACGTGCGGGAGGAGCATGAACCCCTTCTCGCCGATGAACATCGACCCCTGGTCGGGAAGTTTCTGCACCGGCCAGCCGGTCGTGGAGGGCATGGAGTCGCCATCATACCACGTGAGCGGCAGTGGGTCGACCGAGTACTTGGTCCCGGGGAAGACGTAGCGGACCTTGTTCCTCGTCGAGAACGACTCGGCGGGCGGCGGCTCGCTTTCGGAGAGGATCGTCTTCGGCTGGGTCAGCGCCAGCGCGCCCGCGACCGGGTCCAGGATATGGATCGACATGTCGCCCATGGTCCCGCAGCCGAAGTCCATCCACTTCCGCCAGTTGCCGGGATGGTAGTGCCCCTTCTTGTAGGGCCGCTCCGGGGCCGTGCCGAGCCAGAGGTCCCAGTCCAGGTTCGGCGGGACCGGGTCCGCCCCCGCCGGCCGCGGCCCGTTGTGGCCCCACTGCTTGTTGCTCCAGCTATGGACCTCTTTGACCTTGCCGATCGCGCCGTCCTGGATGACGCGTACCGCGAGACGGTACTCCCTGCCGGAGTGGACCTGGATGCCCATCTGGGTTATCACCTTCTTCGCCCGCGCCACTTCGGTCAGCTTACGCGCTTCGTACACATCGTGTGTGAGCGGCTTCTGGCAGTAGACGTGCTTGCCCAGCTTCATGGCGCTCATCGAGGCTGCCGCGTGCATGTGATCCGGCGTCCCCACGTTCACGCTGTCGATTTCCCCCGCGATCTCCTTGAACATCACGCGGTAATCGCGGAAGGTCTTCGCGTTCGGGAACTTCTTCGCGGCCGCGGCGAGCGTGTTCGCGTCCACATCGCACAGCGCGACGATCTGGACCGACGGGTGGCCGGAAATGGCGCCCAGGTCCGCTCCGCCCATGCCCCCGGATCCGACCGTGGCGTGCCGGAGCTTGTCCCCGGCCGCGAACGCGCGGGGCCCGAGCGCGAACGCCCCGGCAGCGGCGCCCGTCTGCGCGAGGAAACGGCGGCGCGTGAGGAATGATCTCATGGTCTGCAGCCTCGAATGGGGGAAACGCTCTCGACCGCTATATAACGCCCTGCCGGAGGCGCCGTCAACGTTCCGCCCTCCTGAAAACCCTGAGCGACAGGGGTTCAGCCCGGTGAACCCATGGGGGCTCGCCACCAGGGCCGAGCGCCGAACGAAACCCGGTCCTTGGGGTGTCTAACCCATGGGTCTGAAGGAGGACGGGCATGCGGGCGGGATGGGTCATGGCGGCCGCTGTCGTTCTCCTGGGAGCGGCGCCGCCCCAGCAGCAGCCCAAGGGGAAGGGCACCATTTTCCCGCCGGACCGCGAACCCACCCCGGAAGAGACGCTCATCCTCGAGTACATGAACCGCTTCCGGGCCAACCCTTCGGCCGAGGCGGACCTCATGGCGCCTCCCGACAAGAAGCTCGACGGCGGCGTGGACTGGAAGATGTTCCGCGACGAGATGAAGCAGCTCAAGCCCATGCCCCCCCTGGCCTTCAGCCTTGAGCTCCTGGACGCCGCCCGCAAACACAGCGTCTACATGATCCACAACGGCCTGGGTCATCTGGAGGAGGCGGGCAAGGAGGGCTTCACCGGCGCCTCGCCGGGCGACCGCGTGCGCGCCGCCGGATACAAGGGCGGCGGCGGGGCGGAGAATGCATTCCGTGATTCAGGAGGTCCCTGGTCCAGCCACATCGGGTACGTCGTGGACAACGGCGAGGGACCCGGGGGCATGCAGCCCGAGCGCGGCCACCGGCGCAACATGATCGGCGCGCACCGCGAGGCCGGCCCCGGCGGCGTGCCGCACGGCGAAGGCCGCCTCTCCGTCACCCACAACTTCGGGTCGCGCGACGTGAGGATGGCGGGCGGCGTGGTCTTCATCGACCTGGACGGAAACAAGTTCTACGACATCGGCGAGGGGCTCGGCGGGGTCACGATCTCCTCGAGCGACGGGGCCTCGACGGTCACCTGGAGGAGCGGCGCCTTCGCGCTGGAGCTCAAGGGGATGACGGCCGTCACCCTCACGGCGTCCATCGACGGCGAGAAGGTTACGAAGGCATTCTCCGCCGGTCGCGACAACGTCAAGTTCGACTTCATCGTCCCGCTCGAGGTGCCGTTCCGGAAGGCGGACCGGTATCTTGAAGCGGTCTACGACGCGGGGGACGAGGAGACCCCCAAGCGGCACCAGGCGCTGGTAAACCTGTACGTCAACACGCGCGGCCTCCTCATGGACGTGGGCCGGAGGAAGCGCGTGGCGGCCCTTACGACCATCGTCGGGTCGGAACTCGACGGCCGCCAGCAGGCCGTCCTCGAGGCACTCAAGGATGTCGAGGCGCCCGGACTCCAGAAGCTGATCGAGGAAGGACGGAAGCCGTACAAAGCAACCGACGCGGAAGACTGGTTCAACGAGGCCGAGATGGTCGGCAAGCTCAAGCGGGGCGTGGCGGGCTTTCTCAAGCAGCCCAAGCCGCCCACCCAGGAACGCCGCCAGCTCGCGACGGCGCTGGAAGATGCAGCCCGAAAGCTGAAGGTCCCCTCGTTCCGTGCCGAGGTCGACGGTCTCGTCGGGAAGGTCCGGGCGGGCGGCTCCGAGAAGTAGAAGGCCGCTATTCCCGGGCCGCCTTGACGGCGCTCAGGAAGGCCTTTCCGAATTCCTGGAGCTTGATCGTGCCGATGCCGCTGATCGCGAGGAGCGCCTCCCGGGTGGCGGGCCGCTGCTTCGAGATCAGGCGGAGCGTCTTGTCGCTGAGGATCATGTAGGCCGGCACGCCCCGCTCCTCCGCCAGCCTTCTCCTGAGCTGGCGCAGTTGTTCAAAGAGGGCCGCATCGTCCGCGCTCGGGGCAACTTCCTCCGGCGCGTCCACCGGGGGCTCATCCGGTGTCTTTGCCTTCCCGCGGGCCGCCTTCGCTGGGCCGGCCACGTGGAGCACGGCCTCTGCCTGGGAGCGGAGCACGGCGTTCCCCTGCCCGGTGATCTTGAGGACGCGGTATTCCCCTTCGCGGAGCAGGATCTCCTGGGCTTCCAGCTGGTCGATCCAGCCGATGATCGCGGGCTTATCGTCTCCGGCGAGAAGGCCGAAGGTGCTGAGCGTGTCGTGGCCGTATTGGGCGACCTTGTCGGTCTTCTTCCCGACGAGCACGTCCGCCACGTGGGCCGCCCCGAAGCGCTGGCCCGTCCGCGCCACGGCGGAGAGGATCTTCTGGGCCAGGACCGTGGAGTCGGGCCGGACCGCGAGGGATCCCGAGCAGACGTCGCATGCGCCGCAGGGGCCGCGGGACCAGGCCTGCCCGAAGTACTCCACGAGCCTCCGGTGGCGGCAGCCCCCGCCGGTGCAGTAGCTGTACATGGCGGACAGGAGCTTCTTCCGTTCGTCCAGGTCGGCGGCCTCCGACTTCTTCATGAGCGATTCCCAGAGGCGGTAGTCCTGGCCGGAATGGAAGAGGACGCAATCGGCGGGCTGGCCGTCCCGCCCGGCGCGGCCGGACTCCTGCTGGTAGTGCTCGAGGGACTGCGGCATGGCCGCGTGGATCACGAAGCGCACGTCGGCGCGGTCGATCCCCATGCCGAAGGCCACGGTGGCGACGATGACGTCGACCTCGCCGGCGGCGAAGCGGTCCTGGGTCCGGGTTCGCGCATCGTCGTCCATCCCGGCGTGGTAGGCGGCGGCCCTCACCCTGGCGCGCTTGAGGTCGGCCGCCAGCTCGTCCACGTCGGCGCGACGGATGCAGTAGATGATCCCGGCCGCTCCGGGGTGGGCGCGGATGATCTTGAGGGCGTCCTCGAACGCATCTCCCCGCCGCTCGACGCGGTAGCGGAGGTTCGGACGGAAGAAGTCGCCCACGAGGAGGGCTGGGTCCTTGAGGCGGAGCTGCTCGATGATGTCCTTCCGGACGCGGGGCGTGGCGGTGGCCGTGAAGGCGTGGACGGAGGCGTCGGGGAAGAGGTCCTTGAGTTGCCCCAGGTCCCGGTACTCCTCGCGGAAGTCATGCCCCCAGTGGCTGATGCAATGCGCCTCGTCGATCGCGAAGGCCCCCGCCTTGCCCGCCTCCAGGAGGCGGGTGAAGCCGCCGGCCGCGAACCGCTCAGGGGCCACGAAGAGCAGCTTGTAGTCGCCGCGCGCGACGCCGGCCTGAACGCGATTGCGGTCCGCTGTGTCGAGGCTGCTGTTGAGGAACGCGGCGGGGACGCCCCGCGAGAGGAGTCGATCTACCTGGTCCTTCATGAGGGAAATGAGTGGGGAGACGACCACGGTGAGCTGGTCGGAGAGGAGGGCGGGCGCCTGGTAGCAAAGGGACTTGCCGCCGCCGGTGGGGAGGACCACGAGCGAGTCGCGCCGGTCGAGGGCGGCGGTCATCGCCTCGAGCTGGAGGGAGCGGAGTCCCGTGTATCCCCAGGTCCGTTGCACGACGTCGAGGAGGCGATCCATTCGCGGACATGCTAGTGGTTCGACTGAAAAACTTCCATGGAATGCCCGTCCGCGGGGGAACCC
>JAHFOZ010000215.1 GCA_023261405.1 Planctomycetota bacterium | reverse complement strand
GCTCGCGCGCCACGCGGCGGATCTCCTCCGTCGTCAGCTTCGCGATCTTCTCCCGGTAGGTGGAGTAGTAGTCCTTCGGCATCCCCAGGAGCTCCGCCTGCGCGTAAGTCCCCGCCGTCTGCAGCTTCGTGGCGAAAAAGAGCCCCGGGAAGGCGTCCATGTAGAACGCCACGGCGTCCTTCAGCTCCTTCTCGGTGACGCCGTCCTTCCGGATCTTCTCCACCTCCTCGAGGCAGAGCTTGGCGGCGTAGGCGCAGCTCCCGCTCTCCGACTGGAACATGATCTTGAAGGGAAGCGGGTAGGCCGTTCCGGGGCGGAAATCCGTCCCCACGCTGTACGCCAGCCCCTCCTCCGTCCGGACCTTCTGGACCATCCGCGAGCTGAAGCCCCCGGCCCCCAGGATGTAGCTCATCACGCGGAGGGCCTGCACGTCGGGATGGTGGACGTCGATCCCCATGTGGCCGATCGTCACGCGCCCCTGGTTGATGTTCTTTCCCTCCTTGTGGAAACAGTAGATCCCCGGCTTGGCCCGGTGGGTCACCTTCGGGACCTCCGTCGGTTTCGGCGCCGCCCCCGGCCAGTCCTTGAACGCCGCCTCCAGCTTCTTCGCGAGATCGTCCTTCCGGAACCCCCCGGCCGCCGCCACGACGAAGTTCGCCGGGTGGAACGACTTCGCGTGGAAAGCCCTCACGTCGTCCCGCGTGATCGACTCGATCGACTTCCTCGTCTCGAGCCGGTTCAGCGGGTGGTCACCGTAGAAGAGCAGGCTCGCCTCGCGCGCCTCGATCGCGTCGGTCGAGTCGTTCCGGGCCTTGAGGGCGTCGAGCGCCTGGACCTTGAGAACGTCCAGCTTGTCCTGGCGGAAGGCGGGATTCCGGAGAACGTCCGCCAGGATCTCGATCCCCTTGTCCAGGTCCTTCGACAGGATGGAGAGCGTGGCGGCCCCGGAGACGTCTCCCAGGCTCACCCCCAGGTGGGCCGCGAGGAAGTCGAGTTCCTCGTCCAGGACGTCGGGGTCGCGGCGCGTCGTGCCGCCGGTGCGCATGAGGCCCGCCGCCAGGTCCGCCACCCCCTCCTTGCCCGCGGGCTCGCCGAAGGAGCCCGCCTTGACGAAGACCTGGAGGTCCACGATGGGGAGGCTGGGATCCTCCACGAGATAGCACGGCGTCCCCATGGAGAGCGCCACGCGCATCGAGGCCGGATCGGGGAGCTCGAACGCGAGCGGCCTGTACTTGAGCTTCGAGGGATGCTCGGGGATCTCCTGGGCCGGGGCCGCGGCGGCGGGGAGGAGGAGCAGCGCGAGCAGGAATCCGCGCATCATTTCTTCCCCTTCCGCTTCACGACGAGCACGTTCTTCCCCCCGGGCTTGAGGTACTGCCCCGCGCAGCGCTTGAGGTCCTCCGCCGTGGCCGACTCGACGTTCTTCATGTAGGCGTCGAAGTCCCGGTGGGTCCCGATCGTCTCGAAATAGCCCAGCTGCTGGGCGGCCCCGGCGCTGGTCTTGAGCTGCCGTACCATGTCGGCGAGCTGCTGGTTCTTCACCTTCTGGAGCTCGCGGTCGCTGATCCCGTCCTTCCGCACCCCCTCCACGATCGCGTCCATCGCCTTCTCGAGTTCGGCGGCCGAGGCGCCCTCCTGGAGCGTGGCCCCCACGTGGATGACGCCCCCGTAGCGGAGCGAGTGGTAGGAGCTCTCCACGTCCACGGCCAGCTTCTTCTCCTCCACGAGGGGGCGGTAGAAGCGGCCGCTCCGGCCGGCGAAGGACGCCATGAGGAGGTCCACCGCGGCGGAGTCCCTGTGGACGCCGGAGGGCCCGTGCCAGCGGATGTTGACCTCGTCCTGCGCGTCCACTTCCGCGAGGAGACGGCGCTCCACCGTCTGCTCCACCTCCTGCGTGACGATCGCGTCGCGCCCCTCGGGGAAGCGCTTCAGGCGCCCGAAGTAGCGGCGGCAGAGGTCCTTCACGTCCGCCGCCTTCACGTCGCCCACGAAGATGGCGCTGCAGTTCTCGGGCGAGTAATGGGTCCGGTAGTACCGCTCGGCGTCCGCCAGCGTGTACTGGTCGATGTCGCTCATCCACCCGATGACGGGCCACGAATAGGGATGGGACTGCCAGAAAGCCGACCAGTAGGCCTCGCCCGCGAGGCCCGTGGGGGTCGAGTCCGTCCGCATCCGGCGCTCCTCCTTGACCACCTCCCGCTCCGGGTAGAAGCTGCGGAAGACGGGCTTGAGGAAGCGGTCGCTCTCGAGCCAGCAGAAGAGCTCCACCTTGTTGGCGGGGAGGTCCACGAAGAAGTTCGTGCGGTCCCACGAGGTCGTGGCGTTGAGGCGCGTGCCGCCGGCCGCCTGGAAGAGCTTGGAGAGGTGCTCGGGGATCGTGATCTTCTTCTGCTCGGCCACGAGCCCCTTGTAGACCCCCCAGAGCTCCTCGAAGGACTTCTCGTCCGCCGGGTCGGGCTCCGATCCGCGGCGCCCCGCCTCCAGCCGGCGGAGCTTGATCGCGCGGATCTTCGTCATGGTCTCTTCGATCTTCGCGTTGAGCTCCGCGTCCTTCTTCGCGTCGGTCGTGCCGATCACGTCCGTGCCCATGAACATCATGTGCTCGAAGAAGTGCGAGAGCCCGGTGATGCCCGGCCGCTCGTTCACGGAGCCCACGCGCCACCACAGCGAGCAGTAGACGCGGGGCGCGCCGGGCCGCTCCACGACGAGGACGCGGAAGCCGTTGTCGAGCACGAGCTCGTCCACGGGGAGGCGGAAGGACGAGCCCGCCGGGTCCTGCGGCGCGGGCGCCGCCCCGGCGCAGCCGAGCACCAGGAGGAACAGGATCGCTCGCTTCATAGGCGTTTCTCCCACCAGCGGAGCCGGCGATTATAGTCGAGGACCGCGCGCGCACCACCACAAAGTGACGGCGGGGCGCTCAAGGCGCGCAGCAGCGCTTGTACTTCTTGCCGCTCCCGCAGGAACACGGCGAGTTGCGGCCCGGCTCCCCGGCGGGAGGCGCGGGCCCCTCCTTCGCTGGGGCTTCGGAGGGCTGCGGGGTGTTGCCGATCAGCGTGAAACGGGGCGCCGGGGCGGGCGGCCGGAAGTCCACGAACGGCAGCGGAAGATCGTCTTCCGGCTCGTCCTCGAACGTCTCCTCGACGTACGGGTTCTCCTCATCGACCGAGGGGCCCGCGAGCACGTCCTGGATGAATCCCGCCTCATCCTCCTCGAGCACCCGTGCGATCTCCACCCGCGCCGCCTCGTCCACCCGGCCCTCGGAGTGGAGGAACCCCACGAAGCGGACCATGTGGCCGGGGATCGACCGGAGCAGCGCCTCGTCCGCGACCCCCGCCCACGCCTCCACGAAGAACTCCATCAGGCACGCGTCTGCTGCCTCCTCGTCCCAGCGCCACGGCGCGCGCACTTCGATCTCCATGAGGTACTTCATCATCCCGTCCGCCGTCTCCAGCGCCGCCTCCCGTTCCGCTTCAGACAGGTCCCCCAGAGTCGCGGCAAACCGGTCCTTGAAGCCCGCGATCTCCTTGAGAAGCCAGGGCTCCTCCTTCCATGCCGCCTGGGCCCAGCGGGTATCCTCGTCGTGCTCCGCCCGCACCACCGCTCGCGCGGCAAGCTCCTCGTCACGATAGAAGTCGAGCCAGTCCGCGAGAAAGCTCCCGAGATCGGGCTTCCCGGCCTCATAGAACCGGGCCACGACGTCCCGGTCGAAACGCGGGGCGGGCGAATGCTCCTCGCGCTTCGCCCAACGGCCGATCAGCTTCCGGTCCGACGGGCGGACGAAGCGGAGGAGCGCGACCGCCGACTCCACCCGGAGCGCGGGATCCAGGTCCTCGTCCTCCGTGAGACGGCGGATCTCGTCGAGGACGGCGTCCCGCGCCTCTGGGTGGCGCGCGGCCGCTCCGGCCATCCCCTCCAGGGCGCGGACCCTAACTTCCTCATCCTTTTCCGCGTCGAGCACTTGCGCCCGGAGCCGGGGCAGCGCCGCGGGACCGATGGACCCCAGCAGGGCGCCCAGCGCATCGACGACCTCGTCGGCCCTCCCTTCCGCGGAGCCGTGCGTCGCCGCGAGCAGCCCGTCGAGGACGCGCTCGCCCCCCAGCGCCCCCAGGATGAACGTGGCATGGACGGGGGCCCAGGAGTCCATCCAGGCGTCCAGGTCGTTGCAGATCCCGGTGAGCGGGGCGATCATCCGCTCTCCCCGATGGACGAACTCGTCCACCGCGGCGCGGGGCAGCCGGTCCTCCTCCGTGCGGAGAAGCCCCAGGAGCTGCTCGTCGGACAGGGCCGCGAAGTCGGTCACCGGGCCGCGATTCTACGGCCGCGGCGGGACTCCGTCCAGCGCCTCCGCGTCGGAGGGATCGATGCCGCGGGCCAGCAGCCCCTCGATCACCGCGCGGGCCTCCCGGCGGAGCTCGGGGTCGAGCGCCGCCTCGAGGAATCCCTCGCGTTCGGCGTGGATGCAGGCCTCCACGGCGCGCCGCTCCTCCTCCGTCAGCAGCCCCTCGTTCGCGCAGAAGCGAACGAAGCGGAGGACGTTGTCCGGGACGGCCACGATGTTCCCCGGGTCGTCCATCGACACGCGGCGCGCGAAACTGTCCATCAGGTAGGAGAAGGCCGCCGCGTCGTCCCAGCGCCAGGGAGCGCGGCCCTCGTGGCGGACGGCGTACTCCATCATCGAGTCGGCCACCCAGAGCGCCTCTCCGCGCTCGTCGTCCGCGAGGTCGGTGAGCATCCACTCGTACTTGCGGAGGAGCAGGCCCATCTCCTGCTCCACCCACGGCTCGGCCGCCTGCGCCCCCTTCGACCAGCGGGCGTCCTCGTCGCGGGACCCGCGGCGCCGCAGTCGCGTCCCGATCTCGCCCTCCCCGTAGAACTCCAGCCAGTCGGCCAGGTAGGGGGCGAGGGCCTGCCCGCCCCGGCCATAGGCCGCACGGACCTCCCCGGCCGGGAAGAGCCCCGCCTCCTCCAGGGGGGCCCGGTCGCCGGGCCGGATGAAGGCCAGGAGGACCTGGCCGGCGGCGCGGCGGACGGACTCCGTCTCGTCGGCGTTGCGCAGGACGCCCCTGAGGAAATCCAGGACTTCGCCCTGCTCGATGGGGTGGCGTGCCGCGACGCCCCCGAGGCCGTGCGCGGCCATGGCGCGCTCGAGCCCGGAGGCATCCAGGTCCAGGAGCCGCGATTCCAGCACGGCCATCGCCGGGCGCCCGAGCGCGCCGAAGATGGCCGGGAGCGCCTCGTACGCCCAGTCTACGTCGTGGCGGGTGGACCAGCGGAGCGACGCCAGGAGTCCGTCGAGCGCGCGCGGGGAGCGCATTGCGCCCAGGATGAGCGTGGCGTGGACCGCGGTCCAGAAGAGCGGCCCGTCCTGGCGCCAGGCGGCTTCGCTGCGGCAGGCATCGGTCAGCGGCTCGATCATCCGGTCGCCGCGGCGGACGAACTCGTCCACCACGGTGCGCGGCAGGCGGTCCTCCTCCCGGCACAGGAGGCGCAGCAGCTCGCGGTCGGTGAGGCGATAGAAAAGCCGGGGACGTGACTCCGTTTCCATGACCCTCTCTCTCTTTCCCGAAAACTCCGTTGGGATTCTAGCCCATGGCGCTCGCCGCGACAACTCGATTCCGGAAAATGGATGGTTCGAGTCGCCTGCGGCTCGCTTCCTCGACTCCGCTCGGGACCCGTCACCCTGGAGTCGCCCGCAGGGAAGCTGTGGGTGCGGGCGCCTCAAGATTCCCAAGGAGCGGACCGGATGCTATGCTGGGCGGCTCGTGAAAGTCGCGCGCTCGCAGAAGGGCATGGTCGTGGCCGCGCACCCGCTGGCGGCGGAGGCGGGCCGCGAGATCCTGGCCGAGGGCGGCAATGCCGTCGAGGCCGCGGTGGCGGTCTCGCTCTGCCTGGGCGTGGTGGAGCCCTTCGCCTCCGGCCTGGGCGGCGGCGGGCACATGATGGTCTCGCCGAGCGGGGCGCTCGGCAAGACGGAGATCCTGGACGGCCGCGCGAAACTCTCTTCGCTGATGACCCCGGAGTACATCTACCCGAAGGGCGTCATGCTCCCCTGGGTGGCCAAGATCGGCCCGATGTCCGCGGCGGTCCCGGGCCTCGGGCGGCTCCTGGGCCTGGCGCTCCAGAAGTGGGGCCGCAAGGTCCCGCTCCAGAAGCTCGCGCGCCGGGCGATCACCCTGGCCTCCGACGGCTTCGACGTGGGCGAGGTCTTCGTCTACTGCTCCTCGCTCTTCGAGAGCACCGTGCGGAGCTTTCCGGAGTGCGCGAAGACCTTCTTCAACAACGGCGTGCGCTTCAAGCCGGGCGAGCGGCTCGTCCAGAGGGACCTGGCCCGAACGCTCCGGATCGTCTCGGACCGCGGGTTCGAGTCCTGCTACACCGGTGAGGTGGGGCTCGCCCTCATGCGCGCGGCGAACCAGACGGGACCCGTGTGGGGGCGCGACGACTTGGCGAAGTACGAGGTCAGGGTCCGGCCGCCGCTCTTCGCGGACGTGGCGGGCCACCGCGTGGCCACCCATCCGCCGCCCTCGCGCGGGGGCGCGGGGATCATCCAGACGCTCCTGCGCTACGACGCCGACCCGGTGAAGCTCGCCCGCACGATCCGCTCCGTCTTCCGCGAGCTCGACCCGGTGATCGGCGACCCGGACGTCTTTCCCGTGGATCTATCGAAACTCGTCGAGGGTCCCCAGGGCCCGCCGGCGGGCGGCGGGACCACGCACTTCGTGGTGGTGGACTCCGAGGGGACCGTCGTCACGATGAGCCAGACCATCGGGCACTTCTTCGGCAGCGGTGTCGTGGCGCAGGGGTACGGGATCATCCTGAACGACGACATCTCCGACATGGAGCGCAAGCCCGGACACCCGAACTCGATCGGACCGAACAAGCGCTCGGTCTTCAACATGGCCCCCACCATCGTCTTCCGCGGGGGCAAGCCGCGGCTCGCGCTGGGCACGCCGGGGAGCGTGCGCATCTTCCCGGCGATGGCGCAGGTGATCGGCAACGTACTCCACCAGGGAATGGACCTCGAGCGCGCCGTGGCGGCGGGGCGCATCCACTGGGAGGAGAACCGCTTTTTCTTCGAGGGGGACCTCTCCCCCGAAGTGCGCGCGCGCGCGAAGCTCGAACTCGACCAGCCGGTGGACGAGCGCCGCGCGCAGGACCTCTTCTTCGGCGGCGTGCATGCCGTGGAGATCCTCGAAGACGGGACGGTCGTCGGCGTGGCCGACCCGCGCCGCGAGGGCGTGGCCGTCGCCCCATGAGCTTCAAGTTCTCCACCGAGCTGCGCGTGCGCCTCCCCGAGACGGACGCACTCGGGATCGTCTACCACGGGAACTTCTACACCTACTTCGACGTCGCCCGCATGGACTACGTCCGCAACCTGGGGCTCATGGAGTTCCTCCTCAGCCCCTCCGGCGCCAACGTGCTCGTCCACGCCTCGGCCGACTTCCGCTCCCCCGCCCGCTTCGACGACATCCTCGTGGTGGAGGCCCGCCTGAGCGCCATCGGGGAGACGAGCTTCACCTTCCTCTTCCGGGTCGTGCACAAGGAGGAGGCCCGGCTCGTGGCCGAGGGCACGAGCGTCCACGTCTCCATCGACCCGCGCACCTGGGCCCGCGTCCGGGTGCCCGAGGAGTTCCGCCGGAAGGTGCGCCAGTTCGAGGGTGCGGATCTCTCCGAACGTTAGGACGAAACCACCAAGACACCAAGGCACAAAGGACTCGCAGGGGCAATTCAGGATCGAAGGCGCAAGTGAACGACCCGCAAGGGCGTTTGATCTTCCTCAGCCAGGGGGCTTGGTGTCTTGGTGCCTTTGTGGTTGAAATCCTGCCTGCGGTTCCCCTTGGACTCGCTTGACACGCGCTCTTCCTTGCTTCGGAAGGGCAAATGTCTACAATGTCCCCGATGCCGGAGACCCCCGCGAACTGCAAGACGCGCATCCGGGAAGCGGTGGCGGCCCACGCGACGAACGGGCTCGACAAGACCGTCGCGGAGATCGAGGCCGCCCTCGTCACCGCCTGGACCCTCGAGCGGAAGGGCTCCCTCGCCCCGCGCGACGTCCCCTCCTTCGTCGAGTCGGTCGAATCCGCGCTGAAGAAGCTCGCCCCGCCGCCTCCCAAGAAGATCAAGTTCTCCGACCCGCTCCGGAAAGTCCTCCCCCTCGCCGAGGCCGCCGTGAAGCCCGCGCTCGACGTGGCGCTCTTCCTCATGGGTCTCACGCAGGTGGGCGACTTCACGGAACAAACGGACAAGAAACGCAAGGATCACGAACTCTTCATGGACGACTGGCGCCGCATGATCTGGGAGTCCGCCCGCGTCAAGGACTGGGCGAAGTTCCGCGAGCTGGTCACGCGCGAGGAGCGCGTCATCGAAGGCCGCCTCTCCCGCGATACGGCGCTCCAGGTCCTCGAGGCCATCCAGAAGCGCCGGGCCGACAACATCACCCCGTTCCCCGACTTCTCCATGCTCGCCTGCGGCCGCTGCGGAGGCTTCCGGGGGCGCGACCGAGTGCGCTGCCACCAGTGCAACGGCACCTTCTGCACCCGCTGCATCTCCCCCGTCGCGGAGCTCTGCCTGGTGGACTACGCCGTCCGCTACACCGCCCTGGATCCGGTGAGCCGCCAGCAGGTCGCCGCGGAGGTGAAGGCGCTGCTCAAGGAGTTCAGGCTCGACGCCCACGCGCG
>JAHFOZ010000214.1:5435-8681 GCA_023261405.1 Planctomycetota bacterium | reverse complement strand
AGGCCCCGCTCAAGGCCCTCATCTTCGACTCCGAGTTCAACGAGTTCCGCGGCGTGGTGGCGTACGTCCGGCTCATCGATGGCACGCTCAAGCGCGGCGACAAGATCCGCTTCCTCGGCACCGGCACCGAGCACGAGGTGGAGTACGTGGGGCTCTTCCGGCCGCACATGGTCGAGGTTCCCGTGCTCTCCGCCGGCCAGGTGGGTTACATGATGGCCAACATCAAGACCATTCGCGACGTCCGCGTGGGCGACACGGTGACCGCCCTCGAGGCGCGCGACGTGAAGGCCCTGCCCGGCTACAAGGAGCCGCTCCCCGTGGTCTTCTGCGGCTTCTACCCCACCGGCGAGACGGACTACGAGGGCTTGAAGAAGGCCCTCGAGCGCCTGAGCCTCAACGACTCCAGCTTCAAGTGGCAGGCCGAGACGAGCGAGGCGCTCGGCTTCGGGTTTCGCTGCGGCTTCCTGGGGCTCCTCCACATGGAGATCGTGCAGGAGCGGCTGGAGCGCGAGGAGGGCGTGGACCTGATCCAGACCGCCCCCAACGTCACCTACGAGATCATCGCGCAGACCCACGAGGGCCCGAAGGTGATGAGGATCGACAACCCGGCCAAGCTGCCGGAGGACAGCCTCATCAAGGAATGGCGCGAACCCATGGTGCGCGCCACGCTCATCGTCCCCACGGAGTTCATCGGGGCGCTCATGGAACTCTGCAAGGCGCGCCGGGGGGAGTACGTCAAGTCGGAGTACATCTCCAAGACCCGCGTCATCGTCACCTATCGCATGCCCTTCGCGGAGATCGTCTACGACTTCTACGACAAGCTTAAATCGATCACCCGCGGCTACGGGACGCTCGACTACAGCGTCACCGGGTACGAGGCGGCCGAGCTCTGCCGCCTGCGGATCCTGGTGGCGGGCAACGAGGTGGACGCCCTCTCGGTGATCCTCCATCGCGCGACAGCAGAGCAGAAGGGACGTAAGATACTGAAGGTGCTGCACAAGGAGATTCCCCGGCACCTCTTCACGATCGCCCTGCAGGCGGGGATCGGAGGGAAGATCATCGCGCGCGAGGACATCGGCTCCGTGGGCAAGAACGTGATCGCCAAGTGCTACGGGGGCGACATCTCGCGCAAGCGCAAGCTCCTCGAGAAGCAGAAGGAGGGCAAGAAGCGCATGAAGAACGTGGGGTCCGTGGAGATCCCCCAGAAAGCCTTCATGGCCGTCCTCCGCACCGGGGACGAGGGAGACTAGTGGCCGAAGCCGCCCCCCCGGATCCAGCCCCCGCCCCCGCGCCGTCCCGGCCCCGGCCGGACCCCGCCCGGCTCGGAGCGGCCGCGCTCGCCCTGGCGCAGGTCCCCTGGATCTGGATGGGGGTCGTCCAGTTCCGCGCCGGGAAGACAGGCCTCGGCGGCTGGGTCCTGGCCAGCCTCCTGGTCGTCTCCACCATCGCCTTCATGGCCTGGCGCGACCGGACCTCGCGCGCGTGCGGCCGGGCAAGCGCGGTGGCCTGGTTCTGCGCCCTGCTCGGCGCCTTCTTCGCCTACAAGACGGGCTTCTTCCTCCTCTGGGCGTCCGCGGGTCTCTGCGCCTCCGCCGCGATGCTCCTCTCCAGCGCGCGGGGCCGGGCGGTCCCGGCCCGGACCGGGAAGCCCGCCGGGCCCCAGGAACCCGACAATTTCGGCCACTGGGCGAAGGAAAACCTGGAAGCCATCATCGTGGCCTTCGTCATGGCCCTGGTCATCCGCTGCTTCTGCATCGAGGTCTTCAAGATCCCCTCGAGTTCCATGGAACCCACCCTCCTCGGAGACCGGCACTCGAACACCTGCCCCTTCCCCGATTACCACGTGGACGACGGCGGGGACCGGATCATGGTGACGAAGTACTACTACGCCCTCGGAAACGTCGAGCGGTACGACGTCGTCGTCTTCAAGTTCCCCCTGAACCAGGCGAGGAACTTCATCAAGCGCGTCGTGGGCCTCCCCAACGAGACCCTCCGCATCCACCAGGGGGACCTCTACACGCGGCCCAAGGGGGGCACGCAGTTCACGATCGCTCGCCGCCCGCTCCGCATCCAGGATTCGGTGTGGATCGACCTTGCGCCCCGCGATCCCAAGTCGCCCCGGGGCTTCCTCACCGACCTCGCGACCTTCGAGGACTCCTGGAAGCCCTCCCCGACCTCCGGTCCCCGCGCCGCATTCGAGATCCAGGACGGCGAGCTCCGCACGCGCGAGTCCGCGGGGGAGCGGAGCATGCAGTTCCTGTACCGCAAGCCCGTCGAGCAGGGAGGCACGCGCGTGAGCGACGTCCGCCTCGCCTTCGACCTCGAAATCACGAGCCCCCACGGAGAGTTCTTCGTGAACCTGGAGAACGACCACGGCCGCTTCGACGTCCGGATGTCCACCGAGCAGGAATGCTCCCTCTCGTGGCACGAGCCGGGCAGCGAACGCGGCCATCCCAAGGACAAGCGAAAGCTGGGGAGCCTCAAGCTCGCCATGGACCGCCGGCACCGCTTCGACCTCTCGGTCTACGACGGGCAGGCGATCGTCCGCATCGACGGCACCATCCTCGCGGAGATCCCCTTCGCGACCTGCCCCGGGGACGTGAAAGGGGGCGGCGGCGGGGCCCAGGAACTCTCCTTCGGAGGGCGCGACCTCACGTTCAGGATCTCGGACCTCGCGTTGGGACGGGACATCCACTACGAAGCGCGGAATACGGACGAGTTCGAGATCCCGGAGGACAATTACGTCATGATGGGCGACAACGTGCGGAACAGCCACGACTCCCGCGGATGGATCCGCCGCACGGTCACGCTCAAGGACGGGCGGCCGCCGGTCGTCTGCGAATCCATGGAGTACAAGGAGTCCAACAAGTCGGGAGAGGCGCTGCAGCGCTTCATGCAGCGATACGGCCTGAAAGAGGAACCCGACCTCTTCATCGAGAACGACGAGAACGGCAGCGCCTGGGGGCTGTATCGCAAGGACCCCGGCACGGGCATCCTGAAACCCGGCCTGCCCCTGGCGGTCATCGAAGAAGAGAAGAAGCCGGAGCCCGCCTACAGGATCCCCGGGAAGTTCATCGTGGGCAAGGCACTCTGGGTCTGGTATCCGATGGGTCGCTGGTTCAGCCTCATACGGTAAGGCATCAGGCCATAGGCATTGGGCCTTAGCCGAAGCGCACGGCACGAAGCCATGCCCGCCCCCAGCCACTAATGCCTATTGCCTACTGCCTTCCCTCAAAGGAAGCGGTT
>JAHFOZ010000214.1:0-5425 GCA_023261405.1 Planctomycetota bacterium | reverse complement strand
GAGGAGCACGACCAGGCAGATGGGGAAGAAGAGGACCAGGTAGTGCAGGCCATAGAAGGGATGGGGAGGGGTCATGCGGCGGCCTCCGGGGCGGCGGGGGCGGGCGGAGGGGCCAGGTCCGGGTCGGGCCTGCCCTCCGGAACGGCAGGTCCTGGAAGCGCGGAGGAGGGCTTGCCCGTCGGTGTGGCACTCTCAGGAGGCATGGAGGAGGGATTGCCCTCCGGAACGCCCGCCTCGCGAGGCGCGGAGGAGGTCGCGGGCTTCAACTCCAGCACGTTCAGCATCAGCACCAGGTTCAGCAAGCCCGTCACGCAGACATAGAGGAGTCCGGGGTCGAACCAGCTGGGGTGAAGGTCGAGCCTCGGCACCGCCTTCTCCGCGGAGCCGGCCTGGGCGAGCAGCAGCGTGATCCCCGAGCCGTACTTTCCGAAATAGTAAAACTGGTTGTCCTCGAACGTGACGGCATGGAAACCTGTGATCCACATGCCGATCGCGTAGAGGAGCCCGAGGAGGCAAAAGCAGAAGAGCCCTTTCTTCCACTTCCCCGCGACCACGTGCCCGGCCCCCGGGAAGAGCCAGGCCGCCAGGAAGGCCACCCCGGCGCGGATCCCGCCCGCCCGGACCGCGAAGCCTGCCACGAGGAACAGCAGGCAGCCCAGGACGATCTGGAGCCGGAATTCCCAGAAGGGGGTCATCATAGTGGCGGAAGGGGCTTGTCCTCTTCTGCGTCCCCGGGATCATTCACACGATCGGGATCGAGCCGGAAGTTGTCACCCAGGTATTTCGCGCGGACATCGGGGTCGTCCACGATCTCGGCCGGCGTCCCCGTCTTGAGAACCCGGCCCTCGAAGATTATATAGGCCCGGTCGCAGATGCGAAGCGTTTCCGACACATTGTGATCGGTGAGCAGGACCCCGATTCCCCGCTTCCGAAGGCCCCGGATGAAGCCCTGCAATTCGCTCACCGCGATCGGGTCCACCCCGCTGAACGGCTCGTCCAGGAGGATGATCGCAGGATTCGTGATCATGGCCCGGCAGATCTCCAGCCGGCGCGTCTCGCCGCCCGACAAGGTGTGGGCCTTCTGGGGCGCAAGCCGGGCGAGCCCGTATTCTTCCAGCATCTTCGCCGCCTGGCCCCTCCGGGCGGCGCGCGGGGCGCCCGCGGCTTCCAGGATCGCCAGGAGGTTTTCCTCCACCGTGAGACGCTGGAAGACCGATGACTCCTGCGGGAGGAAGCCCATGCCGCGGCGGGCGCGCTTGTAGATCGGGAGCCGGGTCACGTCGTCGCCCCGGAACTCGATGCGCCCGGCGTTCGGCTTGACGAGACCGATCACCATGCGGAAGGTGGTGGTCTTCCCCGCCCCGTTACGCCCCAGGAGCCCCACCACCTCGCCGGGCGCGACGTGCAGGCTCACGCCGTCCACGACCTTCCGCTTTCCGTAGACCTTGCACACCTCGTGGACGCTGAGGAGGGACGATGCGGTCACGTTGGGGGCGCTGACGAGGGTCGATGCTGCCATGCGTGTTCGCGACCCACCCTACAGAAAATCCCGCGGCCGTTCCACCGTTACCCGACGTGAAAGAACGAACCGCCACGAACCCGCTCCAGGGCCTCCGCCAGCGCGGGGGCCGACGCCAGCCGCGGATCCCGCTCCACGAGGGCGAAGGCATCCTCCCGGGCCTGCTCCAGGATCTTCAGATCCCCTGGGAGCCGGGCCGCGCGGAAGGGGGGGAATCCGCTCTGGGCCGTCCCGCCCGGGTCCCCGGCCCCGCGCAACCTGAGGTCCTCCTCCGCGATCCGGAAGCCGTCCTGCGTAGCCACGAGGACGTCCGTCCGCTCGGTGCGCTTTCCGAAGAGGATGCAGTATGACTCGTGCGACCCCCTCCCGACCCTCCCGCGCAGCTGGTGGAGCTGCGAGAGCCCGTACCGCTCGGCGTGGTCGATCGCCATCACCGAGGCATTCGGGACGTCGATCCCCACCTCGATCACGATTGTGGAGACCAGGAGGTGGATGCGGCCCGCGTGGAACTCCTCCATCGCGGCCTCCTTCTCCTCCGGCGCCATCCGCCCGTGCAGCAGCCCCACGCGAAACTCCCGGAAGACCTGCTGCAGTTCCTCCGCCATCGAGACCGCGGCCCGCAGCGCGAGCGCCTCCGATTCCTCGACGAGCGGGCATACGAAGTAGGCCTGCCGCCCCTCCTTCAGCCTGGATCGGATGAACGCGTACTTCTCGCGGCGCCCCGCGGCGGGGACGTGCATCGTGCACACCGGCCTCCGGCCCGGCGGGAGTTCGTCGAGCACCGTGACGTCGAGGTCCCCGTAGACCGTCAGTGCCAGCGTGCGCGGGATGGGCGTGGCGCTCATGACGAGCGCGTGCGGCCGCCCCCCGCCTTTGCGGACGAGCGTCGCGCGCTGAAGCACCCCGAACTTGTGCTGCTCGTCCACCACGACGAGGGCGAGGTCCTTGAAGCGGACCTCCTCCTCGAGGAGGGCGTGGGTGCCCACCACGAGGTCGATCTCCCCCGCGGCGACCGCCGCCCGGGCCTGCTCGCGCGCGCGGCCCTTCAGCCGGCCTCCCAGGTAGCCCACGCGGACCTTTGAGCCCTCGAGCATCCGCCGGAACGTGCGCTCGTGCTGCTCGGCCAGGATCTCGGTGGGCCCCAGGAGCGCCGCCTGGGAGTGCCTCCCCACGGCCGCGAGCAGCGCGTAGGCCGCCACCACCGTCTTGCCGGACCCCACGTCCCCCTGGAGCAGGCGGTTCATGGGCGGACCGGCGCCCAGGTCGCGCCGGATCTGCCGCACCGCGCGGTCCTGGGCCCCGGTGAGCCTGAACGGAAACAGCGAGCGGATCCGGAAATCGAGCGCGTCGGTCACGACGAGGACCTTCCCCGCGCGGGAGGCCCCCAGGTCGCGCCGCCGAAGCGCCGCCCCGGCCTGGACCAGGAACAGCTCCTCGTACGCAAATCTCTTCCGGGCGGTCTCAGCCTCCCGGAGACCCTCCGGGGCGTGAATGGCCCGGAACGCCTCCCGGGACCCCGGCAGGCCGCGGCGCGCGAGGATCGGGTCCGGCAGGGGATCGACCGCCTGGGGGAGCGCCTCCTCGAGAGCGGCGCGGATGAGCGACCGGAGCTGCTTCCGGCTCAACCCCTCCGTGACCGCGTACGACGGCACGAGGCCGACGGCATGGACGGGGTCCCGCCCCTCCTCCGTCACCTCGAATTCCTCCACGGCCACGCGCCCCCTTCCGATCGCCCGTCCCGCGGCCAGCACGAGGTCGCCGGCCTGGAATTCCCGCTCTCGGTACGCCTGCCCGAACCAGACCAGCACCGCCCGGCGTCCTCCGGCCTCTACGGTCACTTCGAGCACCGGGATGCGCCGCCGAGCCGATCGCAGCGCCCGCACCGAGACCACGGCTCCCTGCAGGGTGACGGTCTCGCCGGGCTTGATCGCCCCGAGAGGGGTCAGCGACCGCCGGTCGTAGTATCGCACCGGAAAGTGGAAGAGGAGGTCGCCCAGCCGGCGGATGCCGAGTTTCTCGAGGAGCCGCGCGCGGTGCGGACCGATCCCCTTGAGGAACTGGACGGGCGCATCGAACCCCTCGGGCATGGGGCGTCAGGGGCCGGCCGGCTTGGGCTGTATCTTCAGCGCGTTGAGCTCCGCCAGGATCGTCTCCAGTGCGATCTCGTGGTATCTCGAGGCGTCGGCCAGGGTCTCGACCTCGACGGCAGCGCAGGGCTCGCCATGCCTGTCGATACACATGAGCCCGAGCTTCTTGAACGCTTCGATGACGCGCGGGTCCAGCTCCAGTGCCTGGAGGATGCGGGTTTCCGCGGTGAACACGAAGAGGGCCATGCCGCGCCCACTTTACCACCCGTGCGCCCGGGAACAAAACACTCCGTGCGCCTTGTTCCGGTGGACCGGGGCACCCCGACCGATGTGTCCTGGGGACGGCCGTCGGAATGTTTGCGGTTGCAGCCCCTCCGGGGCACGTCTATAATTACGGCCCTTCCCAGGAGGTCATGATGACGTGGACGTTGGCTATCGCGATGGTGTTGCTCTCCCAGGAACCGGCTCCGGATGCCGGGAAAGAACTCGAGGCGGCCAGGCGGGAGAACCAGGAACTGCGCGCCCGTGCGATCGAGGACGCCCGGGCCATCCAGAGGCTCAAACAGATCATCAAGGCCCTGGAGTCGAGGACCGAGGCCCCCGGCGCGCCGCCGGTCCAGCCCCCCCCTCCGGCCGCGGCCAGGGATGTCTCGGTCGGGCCGGTTGCGCCCCTCATCGGACACGTCACCTACGTCGACGCCAAGGCCAAGTTCGTCCTGATCTCCCTGGGCAAGCGCCAGGGCGTGAAGGCCGGGTACAGGTTCGAGATCACCCGGACGCTGTACGACACGCCGGACGGCCAGTCCAGGAAATCGGTTCTTGGGATTGCGACATTTGAGAAGTTCCTCGGACCGGCCGAGGAAACATCCAAGCTCATCGTCATCGAGGGAAACCCCGCCGAGTTCAAGATGGACGATGAGGCTGTGGCGATCCGCAGGCTGGCGCCCGTGGTGCCCGGCGCCATCCCGGCTCCCCCCGCCTCCGCTCCCGGCGGGCCGGAGGGCGCCAAGGAGGGCGTCTACAAGATCACCGGGCGGGCGGGCACGGACGCCACGGCCGGATATATCATCAACTACGGGTCCCTGAGCGGGGCGCGCCAGTCCGACATCGTCTACGTCTGCAGCGACGGAAAGCCGAAGGCCAGCCTCCGCCTCGACACGGTGGAGCGCGACTTCTGCGTGGGGAACGTGATCGCAGGCACGCTGATCGCCCCCCCGGAGGCGACCGACCAGGTCTTCACCCGTGAACTCCGCAAGACCCTCCTGGCCAAGGTGCAGTTCGTGGAGGAGAAGCGCGGCATCGCGCTCGACCTCAAGCAGCGCGAAGGCGCCAAGGTGGGGCAGCGCTACGAGGTCCGCCGGGCGGGCCAGAAGGTGGGGACCCTGGTGCTCACGGAAGTGCAGACCTGGGTCTCCTGGGCCAAGCCCGACGGCGACACCCGGAGCGACCAGATTCAGAAGGGCGACTTTGCGGAGCTGCTCGAGGACAAGTAGCCGGCGGCCGCGCTACTTCTTGAACTTCTTCTTCAGCTTCGCCTCGACGTCCTTGGGCACGAACGAACTGACGTCACCCCCCATCGACACCGCCTCCTTGATGAGGCGCGAGCTCACGAACGAATACTCCTCGTGGGTCATCACGAACATCGTCTCGATGTCCCCCGCGAAGGTCCGGTTGGTCAGCGCCATCTGGTACTCGTATTCGAAGTCGGAGATGGTCCGGATTCCCCGGAGGATCACGCTGGCCTTCTTCCGATGCACGTAGTCCACCACGAGCCCGTCGAACGAGTCCACCTCGATGTTCTTGAACCCCCGGGTGACCT
>JAHFOZ010000610.1 GCA_023261405.1 Planctomycetota bacterium | reverse complement strand
CAACTTGGTGAACAGGGGATTTGGTCTCGGCATACTTCTCGTTCCCCTCGTCCCGATCCTGGTCGCCGTGTACTGCGGTTTCAAGGCGCTCAAATTCTCAGGCAGCGGCCTGGCGGTCAGCCGGTCGGGGTTGCGCCGCCGGGGGCGGGGAGAAGCCGAGGTGACGTGGCCTGAAGTACGGGGAATTTGCTTCGACGCGAAGGGCCTGCATGTGCACCTGCTCTCGGGGGAGACTCCCCTGTGGCTGGGGCGCGGCGCGTGGAACTACAAGATCGCGATGGAGCTCATCCGTCCCCATTTGCCGCCGGAGGCGGTCTTCTTCAAGGGCTGATCCGCTTCGCGATCGCCCGTGCCATCACGTGCTCCGCGCCGTCGGAGTAGTTGAAGAAGAGGGAGGGCTCGGCGAGCTCCATCTCGAGGACGACAGGCTCGCCGTCGGGGCCGGGGGCGACGTCGACGCGCGCGTAGAGCAGTTCGCCCGCCCCGCCGGGGACGGCCTCGAGCGCCTGTTCCGCGACGCGCCGTTCGGCGGCGCTCGGCTCACGACGGCGGATGTCCTCCTTCGCGAACAGGCCCCCCACGACCTCGATGGCGCCCTTGAGGATGGGCCCTTTCCGGATGGCGTGGCTGTAGACACCCCCCAGGAACACCAGCCCTGTCTCCCCGTACTCGTCCATGCGATCGAGATAGGGCTGGACCATCACGGTCTTCCCGGCTCCCTGCAGGCTGCGCACGTGCTCGACGGCCTCGTCCTTCCGGGCCGACGAGTAGCGCGCCGTGTTCTGGGAGCCGGCGGAGATCGCGGGCTTGACGACGCAATCACCGTCGCAGGGGATGCGCACCGGATCGCCGGGCTCGAACCAGAAGGTCGGCACCACCGCGTTCCCCTTGCCGGCGAGCTCGCGGAGGTAGCGCTTGTCGGTGTTCCATCGCAGGATGGGGGCCGGATTGGACAGTTGCGTAAGACCCGCCGCCCGATCCGCCCACGCGAGGAACTCCGCATAGCGCCGGATGTAGTCCCAGGTCGAGCGCACGACCGCGATCGCGTAGGACCCCCAATCCGCCCGCGGATCGTCCCACACGACCGGCTCCGCGGGGATTCCCAGCGCCTCTAGCGCACGCAGCAGCGGCGGCATATCCTCGTCCACATCCAGCGCCTCCGCGGCAGTGACAAGGGCGACCTTCTTCATCGGGGACATCTTGCTCGACAGGGGTGGGCCCCGTCAACCGCCCGAGGGTGCTGGATTTCTCACGGCCGACTATAATAACCCAGGAGACCCGGCATGAGCCTGACCCCCCTGAAGCGGCGTTTCACGGTCGAGGAATACTATCGTATGGGCGTCACCGGAATCCTGACGTCCGACGAAAGGGTGGAATTGATCGAGGGGCAGATCGTCCAGATGAGCCCGATCGGGAGCCGACACGCCGCGTGCGTGGCCTTACTCATGCAGCACTTCTTCACGGCCCTCGCGCTCAGGACGATCGTCCGGGCGCAGAATCCGGTCCGCCTCGGGGACCGCTCGGAGCCGCAGCCCGACCTGATGCTGCTCAAGCCGAAGGCCGACTTCTACGCCTCCGGCCATCCGGGACCTTCCGACGTGCTCCTGCTCATCGAAGTGGCCGACAGCTCCGCGGCATCCGACCGTGAGACGAAATTCCCCCTGTATGCACGGGCCGGGATCGTCGAATTCTGGCTCCTGAACCTGGAGAAGCACCAGATCGAGGTCTGCCGGGACCCCCAAGGCGACACGTACGCCTCCACCCAGACTTTCCCCCGCGGGACCTCGGTGTCGCCAAGGGCCTTCCCGGACATCCTCGTGCCCGTCGACACCTTGCCCTGAAGCTCGCGCGAAACCTACGATCCGCAGCCCAACCCGCGGTTCACGGACTATAATACTCTCCATGCGAATCTCCCTTCTTCCGCTCCTCCTTCTCCTCGCGCCGCAGGACCCCAGGGAATCCCGCCCCGCCGAGACCGTGCGCTACCGGGAGTTCTCCGAGATCGTCGCCCAGATCTCCCGCGAGGCCTCGCCGAACGAGAAGGCCATCGTCGTCTGGCTCGTCGACAACTCGACGATGCTCAAGAGCTCGAAGCACGGCGAGATGCTCGCGGACGCGATTCAGCGCTCGTTCAAGAAATCGAAGATCTACCACGCCGTGGTCGCGTTCGGCGAGAAACCCCAGCTCGTGCAGAAGCCCACGGACGATCCCGGCAAGGCCGCCGCGGCGATCGAGGCGCTCGCCAGCGCGCCGCCCGACGACGCCATCAAGAATTGCCTCGCCGCCGTCCGCGAGGCCGCGAAGCTCGCCGCCGGGTTCAGCGGAGGGAAGAAGTACCTCGTCCTCTTCACCCAGGAGAACGGGGACAGCGAGGACGACGTCGAAAGCACCTTGAAGCTCCTCAAGAACGGCGGCGTCCAGTTCCTCCCGATCGCCCCGGAGGCCGTGTACAGCGATCCCTACTGGGAGTCGGCCTACACCGGCTCCACGTACTTCTTCGACATGGACAAGATCCGGAAGATGCCCTTCCAGCTCCGAGG
>JAHFOZ010000609.1 GCA_023261405.1 Planctomycetota bacterium | reverse complement strand
CCACTGGCTCACCATGAAGGAGCCCACCTGGGCCAACGTCAGGTACCCGAAGATCGACTACCAGGACGCCTACTACTACTCCGCCCCCAAGTTCAAGAAGGCCCCCGGCAGCCTCGACGATCTCGACCCCGAGATCCGGAAGACCTACGAGAAGCTCGGCATCCCCCTCCTGGAACAGCAGATGCTCGCCGGCGTCGCCGTCGACGCCGTCTTCGACTCCGTCTCCGTCGCCACCACCTTCAAGGACAAGCTCGCCAAGGTCGGCATCACCTTCTGCTCCTTCAGCGAGGCCGTCCGCGAGCACCCCGACCTCGTCCGCAAGTGGCTCGGCACCGTCGTCCCCTACACCGACAACTTCTTCGCCACGCTCAACTCCGCCGTCTTCACCGACGGCTCCTTCTGCTACATCCCCAAGGGCGTCCGCTGCCCCATGGAGCTCTCCACCTACTTCCGCATCAACGCCAAGCAGACCGGCCAGTTCGAACGCACCCTCATCGTCGCCGAGGAGGGCGCGAGCGTGAGCTACCTCGAGGGCTGCACCGCCCCGATGCGCGACGAGAACCAGCTCCACGCCGCGGTCGTCGAGCTCGTCGCCCTCGACGACGCCACGATCAAGTACTCCACCGTCCAGAACTGGTACCCGGGCGACAAGAACGGCAAGGGCGGCATCTACAACTTCGTCACCAAGCGCGGCCGCGCGAAGGGCAAGAACAGCCGCATCACCTGGACCCAGGTCGAGACCGGCTCCGCCATCACCTGGAAGTACCCCAGCTGCATCCTCCAGGGCGACAACTCCACCGGCGAGTTCTACTCCGTCGCCGTCGCCAACAACTACCAGCAGGCCGACACCGGCACCAAGATGATCCACATCGGGAAGAACACCCGGAGCACCATCATCTCCAAGGGCATCTCCGCGGGCCACGGCCAGAACACCTACCGCGGCGGCGTCACCATGATGAAGGGCGCCCAGAACGCCCGGAACTACTCCCAGTGCGACTCGCTGCTCCTGGGCGACCTCTGCGGCGCGCACACCTTCCCCTACCTCGACGTCCAGAACCCCACCGCCCAGGTGGAGCACGAGGCCTCGACCTCCAAGATCGGCGAGGACCAGCTCTTCTACTGCCGCCAGCGCGGCCTCTCCACCGAGGACGCCGTCAACATGATCGTCAACGGCTTCTGCAAGCGCGTCTTCCGCGAGCTCCCCATGGAGTTCGCGGTCGAGGCCCAGAAGCTCCTCAATGTCAGCCTGGAAGGAAGCGTCGGATAAGATGCTCGAGATCCGCGACCTGCACGCGAACGCCGGCGACAAGCCGGTCCTCAAGGGCCTCACCCTCTCGGTGAAGGCCGGCGAGGTCCACGCCATCATGGGCCCCAACGGCTCCGGCAAGAGCACCCTCGCCCACGTCCTGGCCGGCCGCGACGGGTTCACCGTCACGAAGGGCGAGGTCCTCTACCGCGGGAAGGACCTCCTCTCGATGTCCCCCGAGGACCGCGCCCGCGAGGGCGTCTTCCTCGCCTTCCAGTACCCCGTGGAGATCCCCGGCGTCGGGAACACCTACTTCCTGCGCAGCGCCTACAACGCCATCCGCAAGCACCGCGGCCAGCCGGAATCGGACGCCGCCGACTTCCTCAAGCTGGTCAAGGAAAAGGCGAAAGTCGTCCAGATCCCGGAGACGCTGCTCTCCCGCCCGGTCAACGAGGGCTTCTCCGGCGGCGAGAAGAAGCGCAATGAGATCTTCCAGATGGCCGTCCTCGAGCCCGCCCTCTCCATCCTCGACGAGACCGATTCCGGCCTGGACATCGACGCCCTCCGCATCGTGGCCGAGGGCGTCAACAGCCTGCGCTCCCCCGACCGCGCCATGGTCGTGATCACCCACTACCAGCGCCTCCTCAACTACATCGTGCCCGACCGCGTCCACGTCCTCGCCGACGGACGCATCTCCCGCTCGGGCGGCAAGGAGGTCGCCCTCGAGCTCGAGGAGAAGGGCTACGCCGCGGTGAAGGGATGATGGACGCCCGCGACGCCTACGTCGCCGAGTTCGAGCGCTCCGCGAAGGGCCTCCCCGGCCCCTCCGAGACGCGCCGCGCGGCGATAGCCCGCTTCAAGCAGCTTGGCTTCCCCACCGGGACCGAGGAGGCCTGGCGCTTCACCGACACGACGCCCATCGCCGAGACATCCTTCAAGACCGCGACCGGCACGGCGAACCCGAACCAGTTCGCCGGGCTCGCCCGCGGCCCGCTCCGCGCCTGCCAGATCACGTTCGTGGACGGCCGCTTCGCGCCGGCCTTCTCCTCGCTCGACCTGCCGAAGGGCGTGACCGTGACGAGCCTCCGCGAATGCCGCGAGTCCCCTTCCCTTGCCGACGGCACCGCCTTCGCCGCGCTCAACTCCGCGCTCTGGAGCGACGGCGCCTTCGTCCGCATCGCCCGCGGCGTCGCCGCGCCGGACCCGATCCACCTCCTCTTCCTGAGCTCGTTCCACGGCGAGCCCTACGTCACCCACCCCCGGATCCTCGTGATCGCGGAGGAGGACTCGCAGGCCACGAT
>JAHFOZ010000213.1:1748-8741 GCA_023261405.1 Planctomycetota bacterium | reverse complement strand
TCGCTGTCGGCCGCGCGGCTGCCGGCCATCGCGTAGGCGGCGGCCTTGGCGCGGTCCAGGCGGGAGATCTCGCCCCGCAGCATCACCTTGCGGGCCTTGAGCCTGAGCCTCTCGAAGAAGCCCTTGTCCTTCTCCTCCTCCTCCAGGCCGCGAAGGTCCCCGTTGCGCTGCTCCGTCTCGACGTCGATCTTGAGGATCTCCTCGAAGATCGGGCGCCAGGGCTCGCGGTCGGGGAGCATCTTGAAGGCGGCGAAGGAGCCTGCCCCCAGATCCTCGAACCGCGTCTCGCGCTCCCGGAGGATCTGGTCGCGCCGCCGGGTGTTCTCCTCGATCTCCCGGGTGCGGACCGCGACCTGCTTCGTCAGGACGGCGATGTGGTCGATGTCGTTCCGGGCGGCGTCCGCGGCGCGCCGGAGGGAGTCCACGTTGGTCAGGTACTTGAGGAGTTCCTCGTTGCGGCAGCCGGTGCGGTCCAGGGAGGCGATGCGGCGGCCGATATCCACGCACTCGGCGGTGATGGACTGCTCAAGGCGACGGACCTCGCCGTCCAGGTGCTCGATTTCCTTCCTGCGGGCATCCATCGGTTCGGGCGCGGGCCGGCGGGTGAGAATTCGGCTCAGGGGCTGCAGGGATCGGGCCGTCCGGGGCGTCCTAGACCTACAGGCTAGCATACGGGTTATGGGTAAATCAATTCATTGACAGCGCCATGCGAACCGACCTAAAATCCGCGGATAATTCACGGGGATGGGGGAGGCAATCCCGCATGGCCGCCGGAAAGACGTCGCCGCACGAAAAGTACCTCGCCGCCCTTAACCCGGACGAGCGGACGCTGGTCGCGCTCCGCGACGAGCTCTATAACGGCTCCTGGGAGCAGATGCTGGGGGACCTGCGGGACCGCCTCAAGGGCAAGCCCTACATTTTCAAGCTGGTCAACCGCATCCAGGACGACATTGCCCGCATCGAGAAGTTGAGCGAGTACGAGCGGAAGAACAAGATCAACCTCGCCGACCACCTGAAGAAGAAGGAGGCCAAATGAGAGCCACCGCCCTCGTCCTTGTCCTTGGCCTGGCCGCCTGCGGCGAGCGCCTCGGCACCGCGGAGCAGAGCGACGGCTCCCTTCTCCTGGACACCGGCGACCCGGGGGAGCAGACCCTCTTGAGCGAGGTTCGCGCCCTCCCCTTCAAGGACGTGGTGTGGGAGTACAAGTTCAACGACCGCCGCATCTCCCGCATGACCCTCGCGGGAGACCAGCTCTTCTGCGAGACCCCCGAGTACCAGGTCATCGCGATGGATCGCTTCAGGGGCGTGGTGCAGTGGATTTTCAAGGTCGACTCGGAGACTCCCCTCGACTGGGCCCCGGTGGTGGCGGACGGCGTGCCCGAGGAGATCGGCCGGCTGGAGAACGACCTCCGGCTCATCAACCGGCAGATCGACGACAAGATGAAAGAGACGGGCCCGGGCAAGGAGACCCAGGCCCTGCAGAAGAAGCGGGCCGAGATCCGCGAGCAGCTGCGCGTGGCCGCCTTCGGGGACAACGTCTACTTCATCTCCCGGCAGGTCCTCTACTGCCTGGACCGTCTCAACGGCGGCCTGCGCTGGACGCACCGCCTCAACTTCATCCCCTCGGCCCAGCCCTTCGCGATCCGGAGCTACGTCTTCATCCCCGGAGCCGAGCGCGCCCGCGTGTGGGTCTGCGACGTGGACAACAAGGGCCAGGAGAAGACCTACTACAAGTCCGACATCACCAACCGGGACAACCATATCCTGAACCGGGCGATCTACTCCGCCCCCTCGCTCTTCTTCTCGTGCCACGACGGTCGCGTGTACTCGTTCAACGTGGACTCGGGAAACCTGACGTGGGCGTATCCCACGGAGCGCGCGCTCCGATCCGAGCCGCTGATCCACGTCTATCGGCACTCGGAGGATCTGAAGAGCGCGGAGCCGCCCCCCAAGGCCAAGCCCGCCATGGCCGCCGAGGGCGCCGCGCCGGCGCCCGGGGCCGCCCCCGCACCCGCGCCCGCGATGGGCGCCCCCCCCGCGGGGCAGGACAAGAAGGCCGCGAAGTCCGCCGCCACGACGCGGTTCCTCTTCGTGGGCGGGACCGACAACGCCTTCTACGCCCTGGATGCCGACAGCGGCGCGATCGTCTGGAAGTACGAGTGCGCGGGCGAGATTCAGAGCACGGCCATCGCCAAGGACTCCACGGTTTACGTCCGGACCGAGGAAGGCGCGCTGCACGCCTTCGAGATCCTCCCGATGCACCGTGATCCGAAGACGAACGCGGCCGTGGGCCCCAAGCGCAACGGCAACCTCCGATGGAAGCTGCCCCTGGGCGACCGCTTTCTCCTGAAGGGCCGGGAGCGCGTGTACGTCATGGGTCCCCGCGGGGAGATCCATGCCATGGACGAGATGTCGGGGAAGACCATGGGACGCTACCCGACACAGTATCTCAATCACATCATGAGCAACCCGGTGGACCAGCTCTTCTACGCGGCCAACGGTGCCGGGTACGTCTTCTGTCTCAGGGAATCGAAGCAGGACTATTAGCCCTCGCCAGGCGCTGAGCCGCGGAAGTTCGGGGCCGGTTGAGCCCCCGGGGGGCACGGGTCGCGGATGGGTGGGTCGAAGGGCTAGGCGAGGCGCGATTCCTTCCGGGAGGCCCCGGATCTCGAAGACGAGCGCGAGTAGTAGTAATAGTACTCTTCGCTCTCGGACGCGGCACGGTTGAGCACCACCCCGGCCACCTTCGCCTTCACGTTCGCCAGGAGGCGCTTGGCCCACGTGGCCTGACGCTGTTCCGTCCTTCCGGCCTCCACGACGAAGAGCACCGAGTCGGCCACGGAAGAGAGCTTGAGGGCGTCGCCCGTCTTCAGGACGGGAGGGGTGTCGATGACGATCGCTTCGAACTGTTCCCGGAACTGCCCCGCGAGGGGAAGGATGCGGGCCGGGTCGAGGAGCTCGTAGGGGTTCTGCGGGGGGACCCCGCTGGTCAGCACCTTCAGGTTGGGGCAGTCCACCTCGCGGAGCAGGCCTTCGGTGCCCAGCGTGGCCTGGACCGCGAGGAGCTCGCAGAGTCCCGCGTCATTGGACAGGCCCATCACCGAATGGATCGTGGGCAGGCGCAAGTCGCCGTCCACGAGGAGCGTGCGCTTGCCCTGGCGCGCCAGGGATAGCGCGAGGTTGACGGAGACGGTGGTCTTCCCCTCCTCCGGGTTGGTGCTCGTGACGAGGAAGATCCGGTTCGCCTGCTCGGAAGGGGCTGAGAGGAGAACGGTGGCCAGCGTGTCGTAGATCTCGGGGAGCGCCCCGGCGCGCGTGGCGCCCAGCGTGAGGACCTCGCGGGCCGCGACGCGGGGGACGACCGCCACGACGGGGAAATCCAGGTGGCGGCGCACGTCGTAGTCGTTCCGCAGGGTCGTGTCGAGGAAGTCCAGGAGGAACACCGCCGAGAGCGCCAGGATCCCCGCCGCCAGGAGCGCCATGTGCCACTGCTTGAGGAGCCGGCGCTCCACCGCGACGGCGTCCTCGGGCGCCGCCCCCTCCTTCTCCATCAGGAGCACATATCCTCCGGAGGGCGTGGCGGTCTCGAACTGCGTGCGGAGGGCCTCCAGGGAGTCGATCCGGCCTTTGCCCTCGGCGGCGGCGCGCTCGTGGGCTCGGAGGGATTCGAGACGCGGGCTGAGGGCGGCCAGGCGGTCGCGAAGACCCCGGATTTCCGGGTCGAGCACCTTCACCTCGATGCGGCTGAGCTCGTCGTCCGTCCGGAGGCCGATCTCCTCCGCATCGAGGTCGCGGCCCAGGGCGGCGTACTGCTCGCGGGTGAGAGCCAGCTCGGTTTCGCGGATCCCGGCGACGAGGCCGATGACCTGCGGGTGGAGTTCCGTGTAGCGTCGTCGGAGCACGTTGAGCTCGTGGTGGAGTCCCTCGAGGCGGTCCGAGAGCGCGCGGACGCGGGGGCTCTCCATCACCCGGCTCTGGGCGGAGGCGGTGCTCAGCCGGGGAAGGGCATCCCGCCGGAGGTGCTCCGTCACGGTGCGGTCGGAGCGGATGCGCTCCATCTTCAGCCGGTTGGAGGCCATCCGGCGTTCCAGCTCGCGCTTGCGGGCGTCGTGGCGCTGGACCTCGTCCTGGCTGCCGCGCACGTCCGTCTCGAGGTTCTCGCTGTCGAACCTGGACTTGACCTCGTCGCGGATCGCCTGGGCCTTGGCCTCCTCGTCACTCCGCGCCAGGCCCGCCTTGGCGAGGAGCTCCTGGGTCTTCTGCACGGCATGGGTGAGGTCCCTCTTGGCGTCCCTCACGCTCACGATCTGGGCCGCGCGCGCGACGGCGTTGGCCGTGTCCGCCGCCAGCTCCGCGGACGTCGCGGTGGACTCGATCCAGAGGAGCTGCGCCCCGCCCTCGGAGTACGCCCGGACGGCCCCGAACCACTCGGGCCGCACGTTCTGGGGCCCGCCGTACTTGCGCGCAAACTCCGGATCCTTCTGAGCCTCCGCCAGGACGTCGCGGCCGGTGATGATGGAGATCCAGGTCGCGGCGTCCTTCTGATCCATGGCGATCCACTGGGCCGACTGCGCGGCGGAGAGGAAGATCGCCGGGGTGGTCAGCTGGACGCGCGCCCGGGCTTTGAACGAGGGTCGCTCCTTGACGTACGCGAACCCGAAGTAGCCGGTGATGATGAGGAGGAACACCGCGACGGCGTGGGGCCAGCGGCGGCGAAGCAGCCGGATGAGGTCTTTGGCGGTCACGGATCCCCCGTTTCTCTCCAGATCATATCGGCCGGCCGGGGGCAATTCATGCAGCTTAACCGTCTTGGGGGAAGCCCGCGCGGCTGCGTCCGGATATATTTATGAACATGTTCACATTGTGACTCCGTCGTCGTCTCAAGGGTGGATGGAACGCTGGGCGGTGATCCTGGCCGGGCTGGCCCACCTGGGGATGGTGGCCGTGGGTTTCCAGGTTCCCCGGGTCTTCGGCTGGCACGAGGACCTGGCGAAGCTGGCGCCCCGGAACCGGCGGCTCTTCTGGGTCTACGGGGCGTTCATCGTCCTGGCCAACGTGGGGTTCGGCGCGGTCTCCCTGGCCTGCCCGGCCGAGATCGCGGCGGGGAAGGGCGCCGCGGGGGCCTTCGCCCTCATGGTCGGACTCTACTGGCTGGCCCGGCTGGGAGTGCAGTACTTCGCCTTCGACACGCCGGATTGGCCCGCCGAGGGGCGGATGCCGTGGGCGAAGCACGGCCTCGGCCTGGTCGTCCTGCTCATGGCCCTCGTCTACCTGGGGGCGTTCGTCCGGGGAGTGGCGGCATGACGCCTTTCGTGACGATGACGCTCCTGGTGGCCGCGGTCTATACCGCCTCCAAGGTCGCGATGTTCCGGCGGCTCCCGGCGGCCCGCCAGGCGGCCTACCTGCTCTTGTGGCCGGGGATGGACCCCCGGCCCTTCCGCGAATCCCGGCCTCCCGCGGGACTCGCGCTCATGGCCTGGGGCGCGCTCAAGATGGCCGTGGGCGCCGCGCTGCTCCAGGCGAGGACCGGAGTGACCCCCGTGGATCTGCTCCTGGTGATGCTCGGCACGGGCCTCCTGATCCACTTCGGCCTCTGCGACGTGCTGGCCGGTTTCTGGCGGAGGCGGGGGATCCCGGTGGAGCGCCTCTTCGTCAACCCCGCGGCGTCGCGGACCCTGGCGGAGTTCTGGGGGCGAAGATGGAACCTGGCCTTCCGCGCCGTGGCCCACGCCCGGATCTTCACGCCCGTGAAGCGCCGCTGGGGCGCCCGCTGGGGCGTGGCGGCCACGTTCGCCTTCTCCGGCCTGGTCCACGAACTCCTGCTCAGCGTGCCGGCCGGCGGGGGCTGGGGCGGGCCGACTCTCTACTTCCTGCTCCACGGGGCCCTGGTCCTGGCCGAGCGCCGCTGGAAGATCGAGGGGCGCCTCTGGACCCTCTTCTGGCTGCTGGCGCCGCTCCCGCTCCTCTTTCATCCCCCCTTCCTCCGCGCGGTGCTGGTCCCGCTCCTCTGAAGCATGTCCAAATTGATTCGTGAGCATCGATGTCACCACCAAGACACGAAGACACCAGGTTCTCCCTGAGCGTCCTGGTATCTTTGTGGTTTGAAACTTGCCGGCGTATCCACTCGGACGTTCGAAGGGAAAGGGGCGATTCGCGCGTCTAGAATTGAAGCAGCCCGGCGTTATAATAGGGGTGGCGTTCCTGAACTGTTACGGAGAAGTGGTATGAAACCGTCCCTGCTCGCGGCGCTGGTCGTGGCCGTTTCCGTTCCGGCCGCCTGGGCGGATGAGATCACCCTGACGAACGGGCGGAAGATCATCGGTCTTCACCGCAAGGAGGGCGCGCCGGCCGGGAAGGTGGTGGTCGAGGTGCCGCTGGGCACGATCATCCTCGACGCGGCCGACGTCAGCTCCGTCAGTCCGGGGCGCACGGACCTCCACAGTTACGAAGAGCGACGCGCCGCGATCGAGAACTCGGGGAAGGCCTCGGACTGGTTCGAGCTGGCGCGGTGGTGCCAGGAGCGCGGGATCACCCGCCACGTCACGGGGCTGTGCCAGAAGGTCGTGGCGCTGGACGCCGAGCATGCGGGCGCGCGCCGGGAACTCGGGCACGAGAAGATCGGAGGCCGCTGGCTCACGTTCGAGCAGGCTCAGGAGGCCAGGGGCCTCGCGCTCTACGACGGGACGTGGATGAGCCTGGCGGAGAAGGAAGCCCAGGACGAGCTCCAGAAGAAGAGGAGGCTCGAGGCCAGGCAGCGCGCCCTCGCCCTCAAGGCCGAGCAGGACAAGAAGAAGGAAGAGGAGCGTCAGGCCCGCCTCAGGGCCGCCGAGGATCATCGCGCCTGGATGGCGCAGCAGCTCGCGGGGCTCGACGGCTACTTCTACCGTCCCGACTGGTTCTGGCCCGCGTATTTCCGGCCCTATCCGTGGGCGTCCTACGTGCGGAGCCGCCGCGTTTTCCAGGAAGGCTGGCGCACCAGCGGCGGGAGTGGCG
>JAHFOZ010000213.1:0-1738 GCA_023261405.1 Planctomycetota bacterium | reverse complement strand
CCGCCCCCGCCCCGGCGTTCAGGTAGCAGGGCGGTCGGGCGCGCGCCGGACCAGGTACTCCGCCACGTCTCCGTGCCGGAGCCCGTCCACGAGGTATCGCAGCACCACCTTGGAAATCTGCGAGAAGGGCGCCATCCGTGCGGCCTTCCGGGCAACCCTCCCCGCCGCGCTCCACTCCCCCCAGTAGCCCAGGCTGCGCCGGAAGCCCCGTCCGCCCGACCGGTTCCCCCGGTAGACGATCGCCAGCCCCACGTCCGCGCAGAGCCTGCGGAAGGATTCGTGGGTGAAGAACTGCAGGTGCCGCGGCACATCGAGATGATACCAGTCCTCGCGGAAGATGCGGCATATCGCGCCGTCCGCCGTGGGGAAGAGGAGGTAGACGGTGCCCTCGGGGCGCAGCATGCGGCGGACGTTCGCCATTGCCGCGCGCGGGTCATAAAGATGCTCCAGCGAGTAGTTCATCGTCACGCGGTGGAAGTGCCCCGCGGGGAACGCCGCGGCCTCCACGCTGGAATGCGAGACGACGACGCCGTTCTTCCGCGCCTCCGCGGCGGCCTCCGGGTCGGGCTCGATCCCGTAGACCTCGCAGCCCTGGTCGCGGAAGCGAAGGAGGTCGTAGCCGCTTCCGCAGCCGACGTCGAGGATACGGAAGGGGGGCCTGAGCCGGATGAAGCGGTGGCGCCGCGACCCCTTGCGGTCGGAGGGCTTGTCGCAGTGCCGGTGCGGCTCATACCCGGCGGGATAGTAGCGCCCGATCTCGCTCTCGGGCGGCCGCTCCGTGAGGTAGACGTGGCCGCAGCGCCGGCAGCGTCCCACCGGGAAGCTCTCCCCGGGCACCGGGACCACGCGGTCGCCGGAGCGGAAGAGAACGGCCGCGTCAAAAGCACCGCACGCGCCGCAGGGCGCGCGCTCGAGGGGGGCGGACATAGTCAGGTCAGGCCTGGGACGGACGCCAGCGGACCACCGGCTCCTTGGCGGCCTTCACCTCGTCAAGCCTCTTCACGGGCATCGTGTGGGGCGCCTTGATCACCGTGTCGGGGGAGGTCCGGCTTTCCTCGGCGATCTTGAGGAGGGCGTCGGCGAAGGCGTCCAGGGTCTCACGGCTCTCCGTCTCGGTGGGCTCGATCATGAGCGCCTCGTGGACGATGAGCGGAAAGTAGATCGTGGGGGGGTGGAAATCATAGTCGAGGAGGCGCTTGGCGATGTCCAGCGTGCGGACGCCGTGCTTCTTGAAGGGGGTGCCGTCGAGCACGAACTCGTGCATGGGCACGCGGTTGTAGGCGAGCTTATAGGCCTTGCGGACGCGCGAGAGGAGGTAGTTGGCGTTGAGAACGGCATGCTCGGCGTTCCGGCGGATCCCCTCCGGGCCATGGGTGCGGATGTACGTGTAGGCGCGGACGTGCATCCCGATGTTGCCCCAGAAGCTCTTCATCTTCCCGATGGACTTGGGCGCCGTGAAGTCGAAGCGGAGGCGGTCGTGCTCCCGGACCACGCGGGGCACGGGGAGATAGGGCTCGAGGAACTTCTTGCACGCCACGGGTCCCGAGCCCGGGCCGCCGCCGCCGTGCGGCGTGGAGAACGTCTTGTGCAGATTGAAGTGCATAACGTCCATGCCGAAGTCCCCCGGGCGTGCCTTCCCCTGGATCGCGTTCATGTTGGCCCCGTCCATGTACATCAGGCCGCCCGCCTGGTGCACGAGGTCGGAGATCGCACGGATGTCCTCCTCGAAGAGCCCGAG
>JAHFOZ010000608.1:2038-2560 GCA_023261405.1 Planctomycetota bacterium | reverse complement strand
AGCGTGGTCTTGCCCCTGCCCTTGGGGCCCACGATCGCCGCGCGATGGCCCAAGACTGCGAGCCGGTCCAGGAGGTCCTCCCATCCGCCGTCCAGGAAGCGGTATCGGACCGAGAGGACGCGCGAGGTGCGGAACGGATTGTCGCAGGCCCTCACGGCGCCCCGTCCTTCCGCAGGAGGATCTCCCTTCCGGTGGGCGACATCGTGAAGTTCGCGCGGCCCGAGTTCTCCCCCGGGGGCGCCACGGCCTCCACGCCCCAGAGGAGCGAGATGAGCTTGCCCGAGAAACTGTAGGGCGACTTCGGGAGGACGAAGCGGAAGTCGCGCCGATCCACCGCGGACACGCCCTCGAAGCGGACCGTGTCCACCACCTCCACGTCCGTGGTCCCCTTCCCTTCGGTGGTCCAGAAGAGCCGGACCTCCACCGTCGCGCCCGCGGCGGCCAGTTCCCACGAGGCCGTGCCCTCCAGGGTCTCGCCCGGCCGGAAGCCGCCCGCCCCCGCGATCTCCACGCGCATCTCGC
>JAHFOZ010000608.1:0-2028 GCA_023261405.1 Planctomycetota bacterium | reverse complement strand
CGGGGGAGCACCTCGACCGGGAACTCCTCGTTTACGTCGGGCCAACGGGGGATCTCCCCCTTCACGCGGATCGCCCATACGATCTTGTTGTTGGAGCTCGACCAGGAGTGCATCGTGTGCGCGGGGATCTGCACGCTGGCCTGGCCGCGTCTCAACCCTTCGCCATCGGCCCCCTCCGCCAGCACGATCTCCGCGAAGGTGTTCTTGTCGGTGGCCGTGGTCGTCCCCCGGCGGTACGTCGCCTCCTCCCGGCCCTCGAGCAGGATCTTGAACGAGAGGACGCGGTGCAGGTTGCCCGCCGTCTCCCACTGCAGTTCGATGAACCCTCCCAGCGGGACCGCGCGCGAGCCCACCGTGAGGACCGGGCGCGGGTTGAAGAGCGCGAGGAACTGATAGATCACCCACCCCATGAGGCCAAGCCCCACCAGGACGAACGGGATCATGAAGATCGAGAGGAACCACTCGGGAGAGCCCTTCGTCCAGTGGGTGATCGCCATCCCGACGAAGATCGAGACGATCCCGTTCCAGAAGACCGCGATCACGATCGCGACGACCAGCTTCATCGCCGGCGACATCGCGGGCTTGAGCGTGGCGGGGCCCGACGGAACCTGCGTCGCGGGTTGCGCCCCCGGGGCCCCCACGGTGATTCCGGTTTTCCGGCGCGTGGCGGAGCGCACCGTGAATACGATCCCGCCCGCGCCCACGAGGACGAAGACCAGGGGGATGAGCCCGAACCAGAGGTCCGCCGTGAACCCGCGGTGCAGCACCGCCTCCGAGGGATCGGCGGGGTTTACGTAGCACAGCGCCTCCGAGCCCGGCCGCAGGCGGTCCACCACCTTCTTCTTCCCTTCGTAGCCGCTCGACGAGCCCGTCATGAACGAGTAGCGTCCGGACGTGTATCTCCCATTCCGGAACTCGTAGTCGAACGTCACCTCGATGCTGTAGGTGGTGCTGTCGTCCCCGCTGTGCGCGCGGACCTCGCTCGACTTGACGACGCAGGGCGTCTCGACCCAATCAGCCGCCTTCGCGATACGTACGGCGGGCAGGATGAAGAAGATCGTCAGGAAGAGCGCGCCCATCAGGAGAAAGGCCGAGAAGAAGCAGCCCAGGAAGAAGGCGGGCGGCTTCCCTTTCTTCCCTCCCGTGATCGACTTCTTGAAGGCCATCGGGAGGAGAGTCTACCACGCGCCCCGGGGTTCAGTTCCAGCGATCCGGATGGAGCAGCGTCAGGTCGAAGCCGGCGGGCCGGCCTTCCGCCAGCTCCGCCACGATTTTCCCCGTCACCGGACCCAGCGACATGCCGATCATCGCGTGGCCCGTCGCGAGGATGAGGTTGTCGAATGCGGCGGGGCGGCCGAGGATGGGGAGCCCGTCCGGCGTGCAGGGACGCAGGCCGCGCCAGGTCTCGCGCACCTCGAGCCCCTCGAGCCCCTCCAGGTAGGTCTCCGCGCCGCGGCGGATCGCCCCGAGGCGGCGCTCGTTGATCGAGAGATCGAGCCCCGCGAGTTCCAGCGTGCCGCCCAGGCGCAGCTTCGCACCCAGGGGGGTCACCGCCACCCTCGCCTCCATGCAGAGGAGCGGCACGTCCGGCGCCCCCTTCGGCGCGTCAAGCGTGAGGCTGTACCCCTTCGCCGGCTGGATCGGAATCCGCAACCCGAGGTCGTGTCCCGCGTCCGGCGACCACGAGCCCGCCGCCAGCACGACCTGCTCCGGACGGAACTCGCCCGCGGCCGTCCGCACCGCGGCGATCTTCCTTCCGGAGACTTCGAACCCGGTGACCGCGGTCCGGGGGAGGAACTTGACGCCCTTCGCCACGCAGCGTGCCGCGAGGTTCCGCACGAACGCCGCCGGGTCGAGGTGCGCATCCTCGGGGTAATGCACCGCTCCCACGACGCCTTCGCGGAGCGCTGGGACCCTTGCCCGGGCCGCCGCCCCGTCCAGCACCTTCGAAGGCAGGCCAAAGCCCTCCAGCAGCCTCGCCTCCTCCTCCCCCTCCTCGAGCCCCTCGTGCGAGCGATAGACGAGGAG
>JAHFOZ010000212.1 GCA_023261405.1 Planctomycetota bacterium | reverse complement strand
CGCCGCAGGTCATCGACGACCTGCTGGAGCAGGCGGAGAAGGCGTACCTCGACCGCGAGAAGCTGATCGGCCTGGCGCAGGCCCGCAAGGAGCTCACGGCGCTGGCGCGCCGGTCCATGCCCGAGCACGGCGAGCTGGCGAAGAACTTCGCCGAGTTCTCGAAGCAGGTCCAGGAGGAGTTCGGCGTCCCTGTCCCGGAGTCCCTGGTGAAGGTCCCGGCCGCGGAGATCGTGGACGGCATCGTGGGGCTGCTCGAGAGGGAGAAGGGGGAGGTCGCCGTCAAGGTGGGTGCCGCCTCCATGCGCGAGCTGGAGCGCTTCGTCCTGCTGAACAAGATCGACGAGAAGTGGAAGGACATGCTGTACAACATGGACCAGCTGCGGGACATCGTCGGGATGCGCAGCTTCGCCCAGCAGGACCCCAAGCTTGAGTTCAAGCGCGACGCCACCGAGCTCTTCCAGACGATGATGGACGGGATCGAGGAGGACATCATCCAGCTCCTCTTCCGGATGACCCAGGTGCCGGCCGACCAGGAGCGGCTGGCGCGGCGCTGGAGGGCCACCGAGTTCCGCAAGGACGAGGTGGGCCAGTTCGCCATGAGCGGCGGCGGGGGGAACGGGGAGGGCGGCGAGGCGGGCGACGAGGAAGACAAGCCCCGCCCCGTGCGGGTCCAGAAGAAGCCCGGCCGCAACGAGCCCTGCTGGTGCAGCTCGGGGAAGAAGTACAAGAAGTGCCACTACCCGGACTAGGCCATAGGCCTTAGGCAAGAGCCGAAGGAAGCCATCCGGCGTGCGGCGGCGGGGGGGATCCCGAAGCCGAACACAAAGGAACTCCCCTTGGGACTCCTTAGAGACGCGGCGTACCTGACCGGCGGCCTGGTGGCGCTCCCGTGGCTCCTGTACAAGGTGGCCACGGACCGGCATTACCGGGACCGGCTCGGCGAGCGCTTCGGCGGTGGTCCCGCGCCCGCGGCCGGGCGCGTCCTCTGGATCCATTGCGCCTCGGTGGGCGAGGTGAACCTCGCGCGGCCCCTCGTGAAGGGGCTGAAGGCCGCCCATCCCGACCTCGCGTTTCACGTGAGCGCCATGACGCCCGCGGGGCGCGATTACGCCCCCTCGGCATTCCCGGACGCGACCGTTGCCTACTTCCCGCTCGATTTTTCCGGCGCCGCGCGGCGGGCCCTGCGCCGGCTGAGACCGTGCGGGGTCGTCCTCGTGGAACTCGAGGCCTGGCCCAATTTCCTCGAGGAGTGCGGGCGGCAGAACGTGCCCGTGGCCATCGTGAACGGCCGGATGACCGAGCGCTCCTTCCGACGCTACCGCCGCTTCGGGTGGTTCTTCGGCGGCGCGTTCCGCGGACTCTCCGGCGTGGGCGCGCAGAACGAGGCCTACGCCGGCCGCCTGCGGGAACTCGGGGCGCAGCCCGTGGTGACCGGCAACCTCAAGTTCGACGCGGATCTCGCTTTCGATGCGGTCGCCGAGGCTCGCCTCTGGCGCGAGTCCCTGGGGCTGGGGGACGCCCCCCTGCTGGTGGCGGGGAGCACCCATGACCCCGAGGAGCGGATCGTGGTGGAGGCCTACCGGAAGCTCCGCGTCCCGTTCCCGGATCTCCGTCTCATCCTTGCGCCGCGCCACGTCGACCGCGCGGATGAGGTCCAGAAAGTCGTTGAAGCAGCCGATCTACAATGCTATAAGAAATCGCGATCGTCTCCCGGCGGGCCGGGCGGCGGCGTGATCCTCCTCGATACCGTCGGAGAGTTGTCCCGCCTGTATTCCGCGGCGACCGTGGTGTTCATTGGCGGCACGTTCTGCGCCCGGGGCGGGCAAAACATGCTGGAACCCGCGGTGCTGGGAAAGCCGATCGTCAGCGGGCCCAGCCTGTCCAACTTCGAGGACATCGCGAGGACGCTCACGGAAGCCGGCGGGATGAAGGTCCTGGGGGATCCGGCCGGACTGGCCCCGGCGCTCGAGGAGTTCCTGCGCGACCCCGCGGGGGCCCGGGCGGCGGGCCAACGTGCGGCTGCGGCCGTGGAGGCCGGGAAGGGGGCGATCGGGGCGACGCTCCGGTTGATCGAGTCGAGTGTGTTGAAAGGATCGTAGGCGATGGGCAGAGACGGAAAGTGGTACTTCACGTCCGAGGCGGTCACCATGGGACACCCGGACAAGATGGCCGATCAGATCTCCGACGCCGTGCTGGACGCCATCATCAAGCAGGACCCGAACGCCCGCGTGGCGTGCGAGACGCTCGTGAAGACCGGCATGGTCCTGGTGGCGGGCGAGATCACGACCTCCACGTACATCGAGGTCCCCGAGGTCGTCCGCCAGACGGTCAAGGAGATCGGCTACGACTCCAGCGAGATCGGCTTCGACTACCACACCTGCGCGGTCCTCATCGCCGTCTCCCAGCAGTCCGCCGACATCGACGAGGCGGTCACCTCGGATTCCGGGAAGGGCAAGGAACTCGGCGCGGGCGACCAGGGGATCATGTTCGGATACGCCTCGAACGAGACCGAGTGCTACATGCCCCTTCCGATCGACCTGGCCCGCAAGATCTGCTGGCGCGCAGCCGAGGTGCGCCAGAGCGGCGAGGTGGGCTGGCTCCGCCCCGACGGCAAGGCGCAGGTGACGATCGAGTATGACGGCAACCGCCCCGTGCGCATCCACACGGTCGTCGCCTCCATGCAGCACGACCCGAACGTGGGTCAGAAGCAGATCGAGAAGGACCTGATCGAGAAGGTGGTGAGGCCCGTCCTTCCCCCCGGGCTCATCGACAAGAACATCATCTACCACATCAACCCGTCGGGCCGGTTCGTGATCGGCGGCCCGCAGGGCGACTGCGGGGTGACGGGGCGGAAGATCATCGTGGACACCTACGGCGGCATGGGCCGCCACGGCGGCGGCGCGTTCAGCGGCAAGGACCCCACCAAGGTGGACCGGAGCGCCAGCTACGCCGCCCGCCACGCGGCGAAGAACGTGGTGGCCGCGGGCCTGGCCGACCGCTGCGAGATCCAGCTCTCGTACGCCATCGGCGTGGCCAGGCCGCTCTCGGTCTTCGTGGAGACGTTCGGCACGGGGAGGGTCCCCGTGGAGAAGATCACGAAGATCGTGGAGGACAACTTCGACTTCTCGCCGGCCGGGCTGATCAAGTACTACAACCTGCGCCGGCCGATCTACAAGAACACCGCCCGCTACGGGCACGTGGGCGTGGACCGCCCCGAATGCACGTGGGAGAAGCTCGAGAAGGTGGAGGTCCTGCGGAAGGCCGCGGGGGTGAAGGTCGAGACCCGGAAGGCTGCGAAAGGATAGAGATGGGCGTCAAAGCCGCCGTCGCGAAAAAGCCGGCCGCCACGGCCGGGGACGTGAAGGACTTCGCGCTCGCCCCGCGGGGGAAGGGCCGCATCGAGTGGGCCGACGGGCAGATGCCCGTGCTCCGGCAGATCCGCGCGCGCTTCGAGAGGGAGAAGCCCCTCAAGGGCCAGCGGATCGCCGCATGCCTCCACGTGACGACGGAGACCTCGAACCTGATGCGGGCCTTTGTCGCCGGCGGCGCCGAGGTGGCGCTCTGCGCCTCGAATCCGCTCTCCACCCAGGACGACAACGCCGCCTCGCTCGTGAAGGACTACGGCATCGCCACCTATGCCATCCGCGGGGAGGACCCGGAGACCTACTACCGGCACATCCACCAGGCGCTCGACCTCAAGCCGACGCTCACCCTCGACGATGGCGCGGATCTGGTGACCTGCATCCACCAGAAGCGGACGGAACTCATCAAGGGCCTCCTCGCCTCGATGGAGGAGACCACCACGGGGGTCATCCGCCTGCGTGCGATGGCGAAGGACGGCGCGCTCAAGATCCCCGTCGTCTCCGTGAACGACGCCCAGACCAAGTTCATGTTCGACAACCGCTACGGCACGGGGCAGTCCACCCTGGACGGCATCATCCGGGCCACGAACATCCTGATCGCGGGCCGGAACATCGTGGTGGCGGGCTACGGCTGGTGCGGGCGGGGCTTCGCGAGTCGCGCCCGCGGGCTCGGGGCCAAGGTCTTCGTCACCGAGGTGGAGCCCATCCGCGCGCTCGAGGCCACCATGGACGGGTTCCCCGTGGTGCCCATGGCCGAGGCCGCGCGCCTCGGCGAGATCTTCTGCACCGTGACCGGCAACAAGGCCGTCATCCGCCGGGAGCATTTCGAGGTCATGCGCGACGGCGCCATCGTCGCGAACTCCGGCCACTTCAACGTCGAACTGGACCTCGAGGCGCTCGCGGCGCTGGCGAAGAAGGTGAACAAGAACGTCCGCGAGAACGTGGATCAGTACCTCCTCAAGGACGGCCGCTCGCTCTACGTCCTGGGCGAGGGGCGCCTGGTGAACCTCGCCTGCGCGGAGGGCCACCCGGCGGCCGTCATGGACATGAGCTTCGCCACCCAGGCCCTGATGACCGAGTGGTGCGTGAAGAACCGCTCGAAGCTCAAGGCCGAGGTGATCGACGTCCCGAAGGACGTGGAGCAGACGATCGCCCGCCTGAAGCTCGCGACGATGGGCCTCTCGATCGACGAGATGACCCCCGAACAGAAGAAGTACGTGGAGAGCTGGCAAGAGGGGACGTAGAATCACGAATAACGAATCACGAATCACGGACGGCGAATCACGAATGCCGAAGCGCGAATCACGGAAAACGAAGCACGAATAGCGAATCACGAATCACGGGAGAGGGGACGGCGGGAGACGCAGGGCACTCGAGGGTCGCGGGCGCTCCCCCCGGGGGGAGGGGGGATGATCCCGTAATTCGTTATTCGTGATTCGTGATTCGTCGTACCGCATCGCGATCGTGAAGGACTTCCTCCCCGTGATGCGCGGGGCGGAGAAGGTCCTGGAGGCGTGGTGCGAGGTCTGGCCCCGGGCCGAGATCTTCGCCCTCTTCCACACGCCCGGCGCGCTCACGCCCACGATCGAGTCCCACCCCATCCGCACCAGCTTCCTTCAGAGGTTCCCGGCCATCCACTCGAAGTATCCGAACTACCTTCCGTTCATGCCCTCGGCCATCGAGACGTTCGACCTGCGCGGCTACGACGTGGTCCTCTCGATGAGCCAGTGCGTGGCAAAGGGCGCGGTCACGGACGCGCTCCACGTCTGCTACTGCCTCACCCCGATGCGCTATGTCTGGGACATGGTTGACGAGTACTTCGGCACCGGCCTGAAGCGGGCGCTCGCGGCGCCGCTCATCCGCTACCTGCGGAACTGGGATGTCGCCACGGTCCCCCGGGTGCATCGCTGGCTGGCGATCTCGAACGAGGTGAAGGACCGGATCCGCCGTCGATACGACCGGCCCTCCGAGGTCCTGTTTCCGCCCGGGGACGACGCCTTCTACACCCCCGCCGACGTCCCCCGGGAGGACTGGTACCTTGCCGTGGGCGCGCTGGTGCCCTACAAGCGGCTGGACCGCGCGATCGAGGCGTGTCGCGCGCTCGGCCGGAAGATCAAGGTCATCGGCACCGGGTCGCATGAGAAGCGCTTTCGCGCGCTCGGGTACGCCGAATTCCTCGGCTGGCAGCCCGGCGAGGTGATCCGCGACCACTACCGGAGATGCCGGGCGCTCCTCTTCCCCGGCGAGGAGGACTTCGGGATCGTGCCCGTGGAGGCCCAGCTCTGCGGGGCGCCGGTCGTGGCGCTCGCGAAGGGGGGCGCGCTGGACACCGTGACGGAGCAGACGGGCGTCCTTTACCGGGATTCTCTGACGGAGGCCATCCGGGCCTTCGAGGCGCGGCGGATCGACCCCGCCGCCTGCAGGGCCAACGCCCTTCGGTTCACCCGCGAGGGGCACAAGCGGGAGATCCGCGAAGCCGTCGAGCGGGCGCTGGAGGAACACCGGCGGGACAGCCGACAACACTGAAGGGGCGGCTTTCAATCGAAGCCCGCCCCGCCTAGAATCGGGGTCTGATGATGCAGCGCCGGCGCGCCCTCTCCGGGCTCGTCTACCTCTTCTTCGAGCTCCTGTTCACGGCCGGGGCGTTCCTCCTCGCCGTCTGGCTCCGGGGCATGCTCTCGGAGCAGGACCTCGGGAAGCCCTTCGATCCCGCGCGCCACCTCTGGCTCCTTGCAGTCCTCCTGCCGGTCTGGGCGCCGCTCCTGTGGTTCTGGAGCTTTGCGCGCGCGCAGCGGACGGATCGGCCCCTCGTCGAGATCGGCAAGGCCGTCCAGGTCGCGGTCGCGGGGATGCTGGTGCTCTTCGCGGTGCTGGCGGCCCTCAAGTTCGATCCGTCGCGTACGCTCCTGGGCCTCTTCGGCGCCCTGGACATCGCCGCGCTGATCCTCTTCCGCCTCGCCTGCGGGGCGGTGGCCCAGCATCAGAGGAAGCGCGGGTACGACCGGGTGTACGTCCTGGTGGCCGGGACGGGCAAGGCGGCGCGCCGCCACCTGGCGGAGCTGCGGGCCCATCCGGAGTGGGGACTCGAGGTGAAGGGAGTCCTCTCGGAGTTCCCGAAGCTCGCGATCGACGCAGTAGAGGGGTTCCCGATCGTTGGGGCCCTGGCGGACCTGCCCGCGATGCTCCGCAAGGAGGTCGTGGACGAGGTCCACTTCGCCGTCAGCCGCCGCACCCTGGAGCGGCTGGACGAGGCCGTTCGGGTCTGCGACGAGATGGGCGTGACGGTCCGGCTGGCCATGAGCCCGCTGGGAGCGCTCAACTCCCGGCCGACCCTGGAGCACGTCGGGGCCACGCCGTTCCTCACGCTCTCCTCCGTGCCGCGGGACGAGGCGGGGCTCCTGGTGAAGCGCGTCTTCGACGTGACCTCGAGCGCGGTGGCGCTGCTGGTCCTCTCGCCCCTGCTGATCGCGGCGGCATTCCTGGTGAAGCTCACCTCGAAGGGGCCCGCGGTGTTCCGCCAGAAGCGCTCGGGGATGAGCGGCCGGGTCTTCACCCTCTACAAGTTCCGCACGATGGTCCAGGACGCGGAGGCGCTCAAGGCGCAGCTCGAGAAGCGGAACGAGGTGGACGGCCCCGTCTTCAAGATCAAGGACGACCCGCGCATCACGGGGGTGGGGAAGTGGCTCCGGAAGCTCTCGATCGACGAGCTGCCGCAGCTCTGGAACGTGCTGCGCGGCGACATGTCCATCGTGGGGCCGCGTCCGCCGCTCCCCGCCGAGGTGGAGAAGTACGAGCGCTGGCAGCGCCGCCGGCTCTCGATGCGCCCGGGGATCACCTGCATCTGGCAGGTGAGCGGCCGCAGCAACATCGACTTCCGCCGCTGGATGGAGATGGACCTCGAGTACATCGACAACTGGTCGCTCTTCCTGGATTTCAAGATCATCCTGAGGACCATCCCGGCGGTGCTCTCGTCGCGCGGGGCGAGCTAATCGAGTCCAAGGGGACACGCGAGCAAGTTTCTAACCACCAAGACACCAAGACGCTCAACGGGGAACTGGGTGTCTTCGTGTCCTGGTGGTGATATCGGTGCTTCCGAATCGAGTTGGACTTACTTGGATCATTCCCCCGGCGGCACGCGCCGCGCGCGTCTCTCCCCCGCGAGCTTGAGGGCGGCGGCTTTGTCGAACACGGGGGCCTCGTCCGGCTCCGGCGGATCCTCGACTACGAGGGTGCGGGCGAGCAGGTCGCCCAGGCGCTGCCGCCGCGGCGTGACGGCGATCAGGATAGCCCCCAGCACCACCCCGAAGTGGTCGGCGTCCAGGGGGCGCACCAGGTTCCGGAGGACCGCGCCTCCGGGGCCCACGGGACCGCCGCCGGCCCGCTCCACCCGGAGGAAGAGGATCCGCTTGCCGAGGGTGCGGCCCCAGAGCCACTCCATCAGGAAGTGGTAGAGAAACCTCGCCGCGAACCAGGCGGCGATCATGCCCCAGAGCTTGGGGTCGCCCCCGTCCAGGATGCTCTGGTCGGGGGACAGGTCGAGCGTTTCGACCGCGAGGTACCACAGCGGCATGAGGATCAGGACATCGAGCACGTGGGCCATGGCCCGCTGGAGGAGGTCCGCCGGGACGGGGCCGGTCGCGGGGGCGGCGCGCGCGCGTCGGAGGCGCGCCCGCAGCAGGTCCACGCCCACGAAGACGAGCGCGAACGAGCAGAAGAGCATCATCAGCATGAGGAGGGGGGCGAACGTGATCCCCAGCCGCTTCCAGCCGGGATCCTCGTCGAGCCTGAGGAGGGTCTCCCCGCCGGGAGCGGGGCGGAAGTCGGAAAGGGAGACGCTGCCGGCCTGGAGCGAGGTGAGGCGCGTGAGGACCACGGCCAGGCGGCCCTGCCACGCCGCGGCGGAGATCCCCGTGATCTTCCGGCCGAGCAGGAGGAGCGGGTCGGAGAACCGGATCGATTCCGGGATGGGCGGGCGTCCACACCCTTCGCAGCAGCGCAGGCGGAGCCGGATGTGGTCGAAGCTGCGGTCGTCCCGGTGGCTGAAGAGGAAGAGGAGGCGCCCTTCGTGAGGCACGGCGGCCCATTGGATGGCGGGGCCGATCTCACAGCCGCCGCGAGCGACGAACGCCCCGCCGTCGAAGGAGGCAGCCTTCAGCCGCGGGGCGTCCTTCTCCCGCCAGGCCACCCAGGGGCCCGAAGCGCCGTCCATGGAGGCCGAGAAGCGATCGGGGGCGGACGCCTCGGCCACCACGAAGGGGCAGCCGAAGCCGTCGAGCGTGCCGATCCTCGCCTGGATCTTCCCGTCCGCCCACCCGAAGACCCAGAGCTCTCCGGAAGACGGGTCCCGGACGGCATCGAGCACGGTCCAGTCCCCGCCGAGGTCGACGCTGCGAAGCGTGTTGCCCTCGCGGAGGAGAGTGGCCCGCGAACCGGAGAAGACCA